>JACZJV010000104.1 GCA_014860355.1 Burkholderiales bacterium
CCCCTGGCCCCCGCCGCGAGCGGCGCAGAAGACCTCGACTTCACCATGATTGTTCCGGCTGCGCCCAAGGCGGACGCGAAAGCGGAAGAAGCCGCAAAACAGAAAGCGCAGGAGGCTGCCGCAGCCGCGGCGCGCGTCAAGGCAGAAGCGGAGGCGAGGGCCCGGGTGGAAAGCGCAGCGCGGGCGAAGGCGGCAGCGGACGCGAAAGCGAAGGCAGAGGCAGAGGCGCGGGCAAGAGCCGACGCGGAGGCGCGAGCGAAACAGGAGGCGAGGGAGCTGGCGCGCAAGGAGGCCGAAGAAAAGGCGCGGCGCGAAGCCGAGGAACTGCGCGCCAGGCTGGAGGAAGAACGCAAGGCGCGGGAAGACGCGGAGCGCGAGCGCAAAGAGGCTGCGCAAAAGGCGCAGCGCGAGGCCGAAGAACTGCGCGCCAAGCTGGAGGAAGAGCGCAAGGCGCGCGAGGAATCGGAGCGGCGTGCGAAAGAGGAGGAGCGCAAGGCGCGCGAGGATGCGCAGCGGCGTGCGCAGGAGGAAGCGGAGCGGCGTGAGCAAGAGGAGTTGGAGCGCAGGGCGCGGGTAGCGGCGGAGCGTGAACGCGAAGAGGCTGCGCAGAAGGCGCAGCGCGAGGCCGAAGAACTGCGCGCCAAGCTGGAGGAAGAGCGCAAGGCACGCGAGGATGCGGAGCGGCGTGCGCAGGAGGAGGCGGAACGCAAGGCGCGCGAGGACGCGCAGCGGCGCGCTAGGGAGGAAGTGGAGCGGCGAGAGAAAGAGGAGTTGGAGCGCAGGGCGCGGGTAGCGGCTGAGCGTAAACGCGACGAGGCTGCGCAAAAGGCGCAGCGCGAGGCCGAAGAACTGCGCGCCAAGCTGGAGGAAGAGCGCAAGGCGCGCGAGGACGCCGAGCGGCGTGCGAACGAGGAAGCCGAACGCCGGGAGAAAGAGGAGGCTGAGCGCAAGGCGAACGAGGAAGCGCAGCGGCGCGCAAAGGAGGAAGCGGAGCGCCGTGAGAAAGAGGAAGCCGAGCGCAAGGCGCGGGAAGCGGAGCGCGAGCGACAGGACGCGGAAGCGCGTGCGCGCGAGGAAGCCGAGAAAGCGGAGCGCAAGGCGCGGGACGCGGAGCGCGAGCGACAGGAAGCGGAAGCGCGTGCGCGCGAGGAAGCCGAGAAAGCGGAGCGCAAGGCGCGCGAAGAAGCTGAGCGCCGTGCAAAAGAGGAAGCGGAGCGCAAGGCGCGGGAAGCGGAGCGCGAGCGCAACGAAGCGGAGAAAGCGGAGCGCAAGGCGCGCGAAGAAGCTGAGCGCCGTGCAAAAGAGGAAGCGGAGCGCAAGGCGCGGGAAGCGGAGCGCGAGCGCAAAGAAGCGGAGAAAGCGGAGCGCAAGGCGCGCGAAGAAGCCGAGCGCCGTGCAAAAGAGGAAGCCGAGCGCAAGGCGCGGGAAGCGGCGGAGCGCGAGCGCAAAGAAGCCGAGGCGCGCGCAGAAGCCGAGCGCCGCGCGAAAGAGGAAGCGGAGCGCAAGGCGAAGGAAGCGGCGGAGCGCGAGCGCCTGGAGGCGCAGGAAAGCGCGCGGCGCGCAGCCGAGGAGCAGCCGCAGTCTTCGGCCAGGTCCGGTCGTTCCATGGATGAACTGACCGAGATCGACACCAATTTCGACGCCGTTTCCAGCCCGGCCTGGGCGGTGGAACCCGAAGCCGCGCCGCCGCGGGACGATGCCGGCGGCGGAATGCTCGGAGAGTCCGACGCAAGAGAGCGCAGGGCAGCCGAGGAGAAGGCGCAGCGCGAAGCACAGGAACTGGCGCGCCTGAGGTCGGAAGAAGAAGCAAAACGCGCCGAGGAGGAACGGGAGCGCGCGCGCAAGGACGAAGGCGCGCTGCATCCCGGGCTTGTTCCCGCCGCAGCGGGTGCGCCGGAAAGGGAGTTGGATTACGCCGAGGTGCGTGCCCGGCTGGAGGCGCAGGAAGCGGATGAGACCGAGCGCCACTTCGCCGAAATGGAAAAAGAGCTGGAGGCGGAGCAGGCTGCCGGAGCAGGCCAGATAGAGACGCGCGAGCCTGCGCGTATGCGGGACCCGGAAGAAATCAGCATGCACGTCCTCGCGACCGCAACGGCACCGGCGTTCAAGACCCAGGCTGAGCAGGCTCCGGCCGCGAGGGTGCAACGCAGGCAGGTCAAGTGGGGCAAGCCGGTCGCAATGGCGCTGTTCCTGCTTCTGGTTCTCGGTCTGGTCGTGGTGCATTTTGTCTCGTTCGAAGGCTACATCCCGCGCTTCGAGAAACTTGCCGGCGCATATCTGCAGCAGCCGGTGAAAATCAGGGCGCTGCATCTGTCGCTGGTGCCGCAGCCTCACTGGCGGCTGAATGGCGTTTCCGTAGGCAATGAAGGCCAGCTCAAGGTGGAGGCGGTCAAAGCGAACGCCGGCCCGGGCAACATGTTCGGGGACACGATGGCTTTCAGCTCGATCGAACTCGATTCGCCGGTGCTGAGCGAACAGGGGATGGCCGGCCTGCTTTTCGGCAAACCGGCGGGGCAGGACTTCAGAGTGGCGAACATTATCGTCAAGAACGGAAAGCTCGAGTCCAAGTCATTCGTCGTGCCTGCGCTCGATGCAAGGATTTCCATGGCCGAAAGCGGCGCCTGGCAGAAGATTGCCCTCGAGACTCCGGACCACAAGACGAGCTTGCTGCTGGTTCCGGAGGGCGAGGGCGCGCAGCTGGAAGTGGATACCAATGTGTTCAGCCTGCCTTTCGACCCCTCGTTCTTACTGGAAAATTTCAGCGCCAAGGGCGTGATCCGCCGCGGCGAACTCAGGCTTAGCGAACTCAAGGGCGGGATCTACGGCGGCTTTCTGACGGGCAGCGCCCATCTCAAATGGGATGCGGACTGGAGCATGAGCGGCGAAGTCAGCGTGAGAGCGATGGCCCCGGGCAAGTTCGCGCCCGCGCTGTTCGAGGAAGGCGCGCTCGAAGGCAAGGCTGTGTACGCGATGCGCGCCAAGTCCTTTGACGAACTTTTTGCCGCGCCGCGTCTGGAGGGCAATTTCGAGATCCGCAAGGGCGCACTCCTAGGGGTGGACCTGGGGCGCCTGCTTCAGGGCGGCGGGGTCGGCGGCAAGACGACCTACACCGAACTGACCGGCACGTTCGTGCGCGAGGCGGGCAAAACCCAGCTGCGGCAGGTTCACCTCAGCGCCGGTCCGGTGAGAGCTGCCGGCAACCTCGACGCCAGCGCCGACTCCGCCAAGCACTTGAACGGCCGCTTCGTCGTCGATCTCAAGTCCCCCGTGGTGCAGGCGCACAGCAACCTGACGCTTACGGGCACGCTCAGAGACCCGCGATTCAGCCGCTAGGGGTCGGGTTGGGGGCAACACCCTACTGGCAAATCGAAAGCGCCGTGACGGGTGTGTGCTGGCCGGCGCTGCCGGCTCCGGGTGGCGCAAGCGTGCTCGCGCTGCTGTTTTGGCTGGAGCGTACGCAGTGGTTGACTCTGGAGCGCCTGCGCGAACATCAGTTGCGGCAACTCCAGGTCTTGCTGCGGCACGCGCTGGTGACCGTACCCTACTACCGCGACCGCTGGGGCGGCGCCTACGATCCGGCGACACCGCTTACGTTCGAACGATTCACCGCCTTGCCCTTGCTCACGCGGCGCGAACTGCAGGAGCAGTTCGAGCATCTGAAAAGCCGCAGCGTTCCCCCCGGTCACGGCGGCATAAGGGAATCGAAAAGTTCCGGTTCGACCGGCACACCGGTGCGCATACTCAAGACGCGGTTGTCGGGCCTGTTCTGGAATGCGTTCACCCTGCGCGACCATGCCTGGCACCGGCGCGATCTGCGCGGCAAGCTTGCGACGATCCGCGCAGGTATTCCTGAGGGCGAATTCGAGCACTGGGGAGCAGCGACCGCGGGCTTGGTGGCCGATGGTCCTTCGGCCGTACGCGGCGTGCGCGACAGCGTGCAGTCCCAGCTGCGCTGGCTGGAGCAGCAGCAGCCCGATTACCTGATGACTTACCCGTCGATCGCGGCCGAGTTGGCGAAGCTCGTCATCTCAGGCGGAAACCGCTTGCCGCGTTTGCGCGAAGTGCGCACGCTGGGCGAGCAACTGGCACCCGAAGTGCGCGCCCTGTGCCGCGAGGCCTGGTCGGTGCCGGTGAGAGATGTCTATTCCGCGGAAGAAGTCGGCTATATCGCGCTGCAGTGTCCCGAGCACGAGCACTATCACACGGTCGAAGAAGGTCTGCTGGTCGAGATACTCGACGAGCAGGACCGGCCCTGCGCTCCCGGCCAGCTCGGGCGCGTAGTGCTCACTTCCCTGCACAATTTCGCCATGCCGCTGATCCGCTATGAGTTGGGCGACTACGCCGAACCCGGCGAACCCTGTGCTTGCGGCAGGGGCCTGCCGGTGCTGCGCCGCCTCGCGGGGCGGGTGCGCAACATCCTGGTGACCGCCACGGGGGAACGCTACTGGCCCACGTTCGAACCGCGCTCGCCGGCGTGGCCTGCTTCGATCAGGCAGCGTCAAATTGCACAGATCGAATACGATTTGATCGAGCTGCGTCTGGTATCCGAGGCCGCGCTGTCGGTGGAGCAGGAAGGCAGGCTGCGCGCGCTGATCCTGTCGCGCCTGCCGGCGGGGTTTCGCCTGCGCTTCGACTATCGCGCGCAGATTGCGCGCAGCAGCGGAGGCAAATACGAAGATTTTGTGTGCGAGATTCCCGCGCGCCTCACAGACGGGTCGCGATGATGCGCAGCTGTTCCCCCTCGCCGGGGGACGCTGCTTCCTTTGGCGGGCGCCGTGCTGCGGCGGTGCGACGGCTGTCGGAGAGTTCATCCACTCTGAAGCCGCACCCCGCGAATAATTGCCGTACTTCCTCGCGCGAACGCACCGGCCAGGATTGCTGCCGACTCAGGTACAGGTCGGCCGCGCGCGCAATTTCGGCCGGATCGGCCTGCAACCCGGCCGGCATTGCCGCCGCCTTGCGCACTATGGTGGAGCGCAGCGCCCGTGCCTGTTCAGGCGAAAAGCCGATCGGCGCCGCATCCGCGCCAGCGCGTACCCTGGTGACGGTGATTACCGCACCGCCGGGGCGCAGCAGTTGGCGCCACTTTTCCAGCAGGCGTATGCGCTTATCGGGCGAGAACTGACCCAGGAAAGAATCGGTGCATACGGCATCGAATGGCGCCGCGCAATCGTAATCGAGTATATCGGATCGGGTGCACTCCACGCCGGCCGATGCGCGCGCCGCATACCAGCGGTTGAGGAAGAGCGGCGTGTCGCATATGTCGAGCACCGTCACGACGGGTTCGAGTCCGCGCTCGCGATGGAACGCCAGCACATGAGCCAGCATCGAATAATCCGTCGTGCCGCTGATCAGCACCCGCGGCATGCCGCTGCGGCCTGTCACCGACTGAAACGCGCGGTGGTAGAAATCGGCCTGGTCTGCAGGGGTGACCGCGAGATCCATCAGTCTGAGGCATTGCCAAAAGCCGTGGTTCCAGGAGCAGTTCTCGCCCGTGACGGGATCCTTGCGGCACAAGCGCGGCGCAAGCTCGCGCGCCAGCGGCGCGCTCAACTGCAGTGGCTCTGGCGGAATTTTCAAGATGACGGGACGAGGGCCGATGATGAGGACAAGGCAGGCATCAAAGCGCCGCTGCCGCGATTTCCTCTATGCGGCTGACGAGGTTTGATGCGACGGTGTGCTGGGGGAAATTCTCGTACTTGCGCGCGAACGCCCGCGCATTCAGCGAATATTGCGCATCGTACAGGACGCGGCGCAACTTCTGCTCCAGATCCAGAGGCGCTTGCTCCGGATCGAGCAGCAGGCCTGCGCCCATTTCCTCGACGCGGCGCGCGAGCAGGAATTGTTCGAGGTGGCCGGGCAGCAGCAGCAGCGGCTTGCCCGCGAGCAGAAAGCTGGTCGCCGTGGACAGGCCGGCGTAGCTGATGGCCACATCGGCTTCGCGAGCGGTCTGGGTGAGATCGAGCGGGCTTGCACTGAATACGAGGTGGGGTGCGGCGTAGCGCGCGAGCAGCCCGGCCGGCGCATCCGGAAAAAACACTGTGCTGGGCTCACCGAGCGCATGCAATGCCGCCAGTGCCGCCTCGTGATGCCGTGTGCCCGCGCGCAGATAGGCGTATATGCGTTTTCCCGGTACCTCCGGCCACGGGGGCGCGTTCCCGACCCCGGCATCGGACAGATTGCCCCAGTAGCGCGCGGGACCGCGTTCGGCGTAGTGGTCGAGTTCGGGAAAGCCGAGCAGCGTGTCTTCGGCGACATCGAACAATTGTTCCACCGCGGCCAGCATCGGCCGCTTGAAATGCCGGAGAACGGCATTGATGGCGGCAAGGACTTCGTGCTCCAGCGCTTCGAGCCTGCCGGGCGGCGGCGCCTGCCACGGCCGCATATTCGGCAACGGCCGCTGCCGTGGCGGTGCGAAGAAACCGCTGCCAAAAAGCACGACCGGAAGCGACAGCGTGCGCGCGGCGAGGATGGCTGTGGGTGCGTGGTCCGCCAATACCACGCGGGCAGCGCTCGAGTGCATCAGCTCGCGCCAGGCCAGGACCATGCCGAGCAGGAAGTCGCTACTGGCATAGCCGAAGCGGAGCAGAATGTCGTTGTACGACAGTGGCGCTCCCGCGCGCGGCGTTTCCACGCAGGCCGGCGCCTGCAGGCAGGTGTAGCCTTCCAATGCGAGCAAGCGCGCTGCGGGCCCTGTCTGCGACACGGCGCATCGCACATCGTGCCCGCGCTGCCGCAGATTGCGCGCGAGCGGAAGAAACGGCCCGATATGACCCAGGTTGGCGCCAAATTCCCATGCGTAGAGGAGTCTGCTCATGTCGTGCTCCGCATCAATTTCGATTCTACTTCACGGTACTCGCCGTATCCTCCATTTGCGCGCCGCGACAGCTTACGCTAGATTGATTCGGGCCAAGGTTCGTCCAGGGGCTGTATCCATGTTTGTTTTCTGCGCAAGACACGCAAGTGCATCCTGTTGACGGCGAGCCTGGCACTGCGCCGAGTTCGATGGCCGGCGTTTCCTGGCCGCCGTTGCTCACAGGCGAAGCTGCATCGCTTGCTGCCCTGCTGCATCAGCTGGAACACTCGCAGTGGTTGTCCGCGCAAGCAATCGCCGCTCGCCAGCTGCAGCAGCTGATGCTGACTGCAGCACATGCACAAGCGCATTCAGTGTATTTCCGGCAAAGAATGCAGGCTGCTGGATTGCGACCGGAACAATTGTCCACACCCGGTGGATTGCAGCGGCTAGCGGTTATGCGCCGGCGGGATGTCCAGCGCGCAGGTTCTTCGCTTTTTTGCACGCAGATTCCGTACATCCATGCGCCTGTCGCCGAGTCGAGCACCTCGGGTTCGAGCGGACAGCCGGTGATCGTCAAACGCACAGGCGTCAACCGGCTGATGTGGCTGGCGCTGACACTGCGCGAACATTTTTGGCAGAAGCGCGATTTCCTCGGCAGGCTCGCGGTGATACGCGATGACCATATTGAGGGTAGTCAGCTGGATTTTCCGAACTGGGGCCCGCCGGCAAGTCTGCTGTTCGAAACCGGGCCCTCGCATGGAATCAGCGTACGCACCGGTATTGCGCGGCAGGCCGAATGGCTGCAATCGATCAACCCCGATTACCTGTTGGTTTATCCCAGCAATCTGGTTGCTTTGCTCGATTTGTTCGAGCAGCGCGCATGGACCTTGCCGCGCCTGCGGCAGATACGCACGATCAACGAAACCCTTACGTCCGGCATACGCGAATCTGCGCGCAGGGTGCTCGGCGCCGGAATCGCCGATACCTACAGCTCCGCGGAGGTCGGCGTCGTCGCCGCGCAATGCCCCGATGGCGGCGCGTACCATGTCATGGCGGAAAGCCTGATAGTCGAGGTGTTGAACGAGCGCGACGACGCGTGCAGCCCGGGGCAAATAGGTCGCGTAGTGGTGACTGACCTGCAGAATTTTGCGACGCCGCTCATACGCTACGATCTGGGCGACTACGCAGAGGCAGCAGAAGCTTGTCCCTGCGGCCGTGGCTTGCCGACGCTGCAGAGGATATTGGGCCGCCGCCGCAATATGGCGCGGTTACCCGACGGAAGACTCTTGTGGCCGGGCATAGGCGGCCTGCGCTACCGGGAAATTGCTCCAATTCGGCAGTTTCAGTTTATCCAGCGCGAACTCGAGACGATAGAAGTGCGGCTGGTTTCGGATGCGCCGCTCTGCGCCAACGAGGAGCAGCAGATAGGCGATCTCGTACGCAAGGCTTTGGACTTTCCCTTCGAGCTGCAATTCGTCTATTTTTCCGAGCAAATCCCGCGCGGCCCCGGCGGCAAGTTCGAAGAATTCGTCTGCGAGCTCGCGTAATGAGAAGCGCTCTGAAAACCCGGACCCAGGCATCCGAATCAATGGCAAAGAGAAAACCGGGTTCTTTGATGGATTGCGCGACAGTACCCACAATTTCGCTAGGGATTTAGCTGGAATTTGGCTAGAATCAATGCAGTCTGGAGATTCCGCAATCAAGCTTGCAGCTCGTACTGGTTAAGGCAATGAAAATATCCTCAAGCTGCCCGCTTCCGGGCTCGACCCGGACCCTTTCAATTCAGCAATTCAATTCTTCAATCGCGTTTGACATGGATCAATAGCTTAGCCGACGCCTGCGGAACCGGGATATTTGGACTATTGACCCGCAGGGCAATCACGGGCATGGTCAGGGTGCCGTGGCTGTCGGTGGGGGCGCAGGGAGAAAATGCCTTGATTAGCAATGGAACATGGCAATGGTTTAGGGGTATTCAAATGAGAAAAACAATACCAAAGCGGATCCTGTCCATTTTTTTCGCAGCTGCTGTTGCCGCCCCTTGCCTGGCCCAGGACGAGCATTTCGACATCGTCCGCTTTCAGATCGAAGGCAACACGCTGTTGCCCGACGCGCAGGTGCAGGCCGTCGTTGCGCCGCTGGCAGGCACGAAACGGGTCTATGGCGACATCCAGAAAGCCCTTGAAGCGCTGGAAGGCGCCTATCGCAAAGCGGGCTACAGCACCGTGCAGGTGTACGTCCCCGAGCAGGAACTCACCAGCGGCGTGGTTCGGCTGCGGGTCACCGAAGGCGTGATCGGCAAGGTGCTCATCGGCGGCAACAAATACTTCGACGACGCCAACGTGCGCGCAAGCCTGCCCGAGCTGCAGGAAGGCAAGGCCCCGAACCTGCGCAAGATGTCCGAGGCGATCCAGCTCGCCAACGAGAACCCGGCCAAGCAGCTTGCTGTGACCCTGGGGGCGGGCGAGGAGGAGGGCAAAGTCGACGCCAAGGTGGCGGTCAGCGAAGAAAACCCGCAGCGCTTCTTCGTCACGGCAGACTCCACCGGCACCGAGGCCACCGGCGTGTCGCGCATCGGCGCGGCCTATCAGAACGCGAATCTTTTCAATCGTGACCAGACCATGACGCTGGCCTACACCGGCTCGGCCGACGCGCCCTCGGGGGTGAAGGTCGACATTTTCAGCGTCGGCTACCGCGTGCCCTTCTACGGCCTGGGCGACAGCTTCGACTTCATCTATGGCAAGTCGGGGGTGAACTCCCCCAGCAGTTCGCCCACCCTGGGCGGGGCGCTGGGCATCGTGGGCAAGGGCGATGTGTTCGCCATGCGCTGGAACCACTACTTCGCCCGCCGGGGCGAATACAGCTCGAAACTGATCCTGGGCCTGGACTACAAGTACATCAACTCGAGCTGCAATACGAATGGGGCGCCGGTGCCGATCGATCCGCCGACGCCGCCGATCTCGACTTGCGTGCCCTATACCACGCGCCCCCTGAGCCTTACCTACACCGGCCAGCGCCTGAGCCCGGGACGCATGCTCGACTACAACATCGGCATTGCCCACAACCTCGCGCTCGGGAGCGAATACACCAACCTCGACGGCACCACGGACAACTACTCCTATCTCACCCCGGGCAATCGCTCGACGCGCGACGACTTCAACATCCTGCGCTTCGGCGCCAACTACTTTGCAGCGTTCAAGGCCGACTGGCAGCTGCGCCTGGCGGCAAACACGCAGTATGCGGGCGACCCGCTGGTCGCATCCGAACAGCTGGGTCTCGCCGGCTCTACCGCGGTGCGCGGCTTCAACGAGCGCGCAATCTCGGCCGACAGCGGCTATTACGTCAACACCGAGATCTACACGCCCGAACTCTCCAAATCCACGGGGGTGCGCGGCAGCCTGCGCCTGCTCGCGTTCTACGACTTCGCCCGCGGTTTCAACCACAACGTGGCCGAGGGATCATTCGTCCCGGACAAGGTCGGCCTCGCGAGCATAGGCGTAGGTGTGCGCTATGTGTTCAGCAGGGACTTCAACCTGCGCTTCGATCTGGCGAACGTGCTCGATGCCGGCCCGCCCAACACCAAGGAGAAGGGCGATTGGCGCGGGCATTTCTACGCGATGATCGCGTTTTAGCGCATGTGCATCGCCCGCGCTCCTCGATACCTGTCCTTGCGGGCGCAGCGGGGAATCTGTTTTTTGGCAACGTTCGGAATCTAGGCGATGCGCTTTCACTTCATATCAGGCCTGCCGCGATCCGGCTCCACCATGCTCTCGGCGCTTTTGCGCCAGAATCCGCGCTTTCATGCCGGGGTGACGAGTCCCCTTGCGTCCCTGCTCGGTTCCCTGCTCGACCAGGTGAGCGTGGGCTCGGAGTGGGGGCCGCAGGTCGATGTCGATCGCCGGCGCGCCTTGCTGCTCGGCCTGTTCCATAGCTACTACGCGCAGGTCAGGAACGAGGTGATCTTCGACACCAACCGCTCATGGACGGCGAAGTTGCCGGTGCTGCTCGACCTTTTTCCTTCGGCCAAGGTCATTGCCTGCGTGCGCAACGTGGCCTGGATCATGGACAGTATCGAGCGCCTGTACCAGGCCAACCCCTACGAAAACACCCGGCTCTATTCCAACGACGCCGAGCGCAGTTCTGTGTATTCGCGCCTGGAAGCGCTGGCGCAGCGCAACCGTATGGTCGGTCTGGCCTATTCCGCGCTGAAGGAAGCGTACTACGGAGCAAACGGGCGTTCGATGCTGGTGGTCGAATACGATCTGCTGAGCCAGCGCCCTGCCGAGGTCGTTCCGCTCATCTACAAATTCCTGGGCGAGGAGTCGTACGCCCACGATTACGACAAGCTGGTGTTCGACACCCCGGCCTACGACGAGGGCCTGGGCCTCAAAGGCCTGCATAAGGTGCGCGGCAAGGTGTCATTCGAGCGGCGCGAGACCATCCTTCCGCCTGACCTGTTCGATCAGTACTCGCGCCTGTCATTCTGGCGCGATACGCAGTTCGGCCGCACCAATGTGTTGATGGTCAAAGCCGATGCCAAAGCTGAAGGCAATGTGCTTGCGGCTTCCGGAAATGCCAGTGCGCGCGGCATCGGTGGCTAGGGTATGGCGCACGGCCGGGATCAGGAAGAGTTTGACGATTTTTTGAACGGATTTCATTTGTTGTAGTTGACGGTTCATCGCTTTATCGGGAGAGCATCATGCCCAGTAACAATTTCTCGCCAGTCTTCGCGCGCAAGCGCCTGATCGTTGCCGCGATTTCCGCCTGCTTCAGCGCGGCTCCAGCGTGGGCCAATCCCACCGGCGCACAGGTGGTCAACGGCACCGCCAGCATCAGTCAGGCGGGCAAGCTGCTCACGGTGACCAACAGCAACGGCGCCATCATCAACTGGAATACGTTTTCCATAGGCGCGAGCGAAACCACGCGCTTCAATCAGGGCTCTGCCGCGAGCAGCGTCCTGAACCGGGTCATCGCCAACGACCCTTCGGTACTGCTGGGCACGCTGAGCTCCAACGGCAAGGTATGGCTGGTGAACCCGGCGGGCATCCTGGTCGGTGCCGGTGCGCGCATCGACGTCGCCGGCTTCATCGCCAGCACCCTCAATGTCAGGAACGAAGACTTCCTCGCCGGCCGCCTCAACTTTCAGGCCACACCCAACGCGGGCAAGGTCGAAAACTACGGTGAGATCACCACGCCCACAGGCGGCAGCGTGTATCTGGTCGCGCCGAATGTCGAAAACCACGGCACCATTTCCGCTCCTGGCGGGGAAGTCATCCTGGTCGCGGGCCAAAGGGTCGAGCTGATCGATACCGGTACCCCAGGGGTCACGGTCGAAGTCGTGGGCGAGGAAGGCAATGCCACCAATCTGGGCAATATCGCGGCCGAAGCCGGGCGCATCGGCATCGCCGGCGTGCTGGTGAAGAACAGCGGCTCGCTCGATGCGAGCAGCGTCGTCAGGGAGGGCGGCCGGATCTTCCTCAAGGCGAGCAAGGACGCCTACGTCGATGGCGCCGGACGCATAGTTGCTACGGGCACCAGGGGCGGCAGCATCGAAGTGCTGGGCAAGCGCGTCGCGGTGATGGACCAGGCGCAGCTCGATGCTTCGGGCGCGAACGCTGGCGGGCAGGTGCTCGTCGGCGGCGACCTGCAGGGCAAGAATCCGAAAATTCAGAATGCGCAGGTCAGCTACTTCGGGCCGGAGGCTTCGATCAAGGCCGATGCCACGCAAAGCGGCGACGGCGGCAAGGTGATCGTCTGGGCCGACGACAGCACGCGCGCATATGGCGCGATTTCTGCCAAAGGCGGCGCGCAGTCCGGTGACGGCGGCCTTGTTGAGACTTCGGGGCATCGATCCCTGGATGTCGCAGGCATACGCGTCAGCGCGTCGGCCGCTAACGGGGCAAGCGGAACATGGCTGCTCGATCCTTCGGACATTACTATCGTGTCCGGATCGGGCGAAGGGCTGACCGGCGTGGGCATTTTTGACCCACTAGGCGCGAGCGGCAGCGTGGGCGACATTGAAATCAACAGCGCTCTCAACGCGGGCACCGATGTCACTATTCAAACTGCGAGCGGCTCTGGCGGTTCCGGCGACATCACCGTGAATGGCAGTGCCGACTCCGGAGGGTACGTAAGCATTAATAATGCCTACGGGGGGGCACGCAACCTGACGCTCAACGCCGATGGAAGCATCTTTATGCACGCAGGTGCTCGCATCTCAGGCAGTGCCGGTAATCCGCTGGGCGTGAATTTTAACGCTCAATCTGCGATCTCGATGGCGGGTTCTGGATATGTAATTGAACTTGGATATGACGGCATCACTACCTATGGCGGCCAGGTCAATCTCATCGCCGGTGGCGACATCACGCTTACCGATGCCCGGATTTCGACTGACGGCATAGATGGTGCCGAGGGCGCGCCGGGCCTAAGCGGCACGACTGGCGGAACTGCCGGCAACATCCTCATCAGGAGCACCGGTGGCAGCGTGACGGCAAACACCAGTGTAAGCGGCAGTCGGATCAGCGCAATCGGCGGCCATGGCGGCTCTGGCGGCTACCAAGGCGGCGCGGGAGGCAACGGCGGGGACGGTGGTACGGTGACCATCGAGTCCCTGAATGGCGGTGCCATAGTTCTGTCGAACCTAGACGTCCTTGCCTATGGCGGCGACGGCGGTTATGGCAGCAGCGCCGGGTATTCGGCGGTCGAAGGTGGGACAGGGGCAATCGGCGGAAAAGGCGGGAACGGTGGCAATGGAGGGCAAATCCTGGTGCAAGCCAGCGGCAGTTCCGCTAGCGGCGATGTCACGGTGTCTGGCGGTTATGGCAGTTTTTTTGCCGCCCATGGTGGCGCCGGAGGGTTGGGCGGTAACGGCGGCTCGGGTGGTGATGGTGGCTACGACATTCCGGCAGGCGGTGTGGGTGGAGTGGGAGGTGCTGGTGGAAACGGCGGCGAGGGCGGAACCATTACCCTGCAAAGTACTGGTCTGGTCAACAGCGGCAAGGTTCTGGTGTCTGGTCTATCTGCCGATGCAAGTGGCGGCTACGGCAGGGGCGGCGGCCAGGGTGGCGCGGGCGGCACGGGACTCGACCACGTGGAAAACGATATAGGCGGGTCCGGCGGTACAGGTGGAACTGGTGGCGCAGGCGGTGTCGGCGGGAATCCGGGCACCATTATTCTGCAAAGCACCGGCACCAGCAGCGGCACCGTCGGGATGGACCCGGCGGGACTCTTTGGCAACGTCAATCTTTACGCCACCGGAGGTCGGGGCGGCTACGGTGGAAACGGCGGCTACGGTGGCAACGGTGGGTTCGGATACCTCTCGGCAGGCAGTGCCGGAACCGGAGGAAACGGCGGAACGGGCGGCATCGGCGGGAAGGGTGGCACGATCACCATTCAGAGTACCGGCTTGGGTGGCGCTGTGGAATTTGCGCCGTCGAATGCGGGCTTTACCATTGATGCAACAGGTGGCTACGGTGGCCATGGCGGTGGAGGCGGCTACGGCGGTTATGGCGGCGGCACGAACGGTGCGTACGGCGGCGACGGGGGTACCGGCGGAGACGGCGGTACGGGTGGCATAGGCGGCGACGGCGGCAGCATTTCGATGACCGGCGCATCGGTTCGACTGGAGACTGCCAGTTTCTACGGCGGCTACGTTAAGGCAAGCGGCGGCAGGGGCGGCGTAGGTGGATATGGCGGCCACGGCGGCGACGGCAATTACGGGCAAATTGCAGGTAACGGAGGGGTGGGTGGAAACGGCGGCGCCGGCGCGTTAGGCGGGGACGGCGGCAGCATTACCCTGGAG
>JACZJV010000105.1 GCA_014860355.1 Burkholderiales bacterium
CCTGCTCGGCCAGCAGATGAGCGCGCAGGCCCTGCTCGCCGGCCTGCCCGTCGAGGCGGCCGGACTCAGCCCGGCGCTGTTCGTGCGCGCCGCGGAGCGCGCCGGATTCAGCGCGCGCAGCATCGAAATCGGACTGGATCGCTTTCCCAGGCTCTCGCTCCCGGCGGTGCTGCTGCTGAAGGAGCGCAAGGCCTGCGTGCTGCTTGCGCGCGGCGAAACGGAGCTGCGCATCGTCACTGCCGAGGGCATGGAGAAGACGCTGCCGCTGCTCGAGCTGGAGCAGGACTACGAGGGCAAGGCCATCGCGGTCAGCCGCGCGGTGCGATTCGAAGCAGGCACCGGCAGCGAGCGCATCCTCGCCACCCACCACTGGTTCTGGGGCACGCTCGCGCGCGCCTGGCCGCTCTACGGCGAGGTCGCCGCCGCGAGCGTGCTAGTGAATATTTTCACCGTGCTGTCGCCGATTTTTTTCATGAACGTCTATGACCGCGTGGTGCCGAACAAGGCGTTCGAGACTTTCTGGGTGCTCGCGATCGGCATGGTCGTGATGTATCTGTTCGACTTCGGGCTCAAGCTCTTGCGCGGCTGGTTCATCGACGTCGCCGGGCGGCGCGCCGACATGGCGCTTTCTTCGGCTTTGTTCGAGCAGGTAATGGCGCGCCGGCTCGATGCCGGGCGCGAATCGGTGGGTATGTTGGCCAACAATGTGCGCGAGTTCGAGTCGCTGCGCGAGTTTTTCACCTCGGCCACCATGACCTCGCTGATCGACCTGCCCTTCGTGCTCTTGTTCATCGGCGTGATCGCCCTGGTCGGCGGCTGGGCCATGGCGGCGGTGCCGCTCCTTGCCATTCCGATCGTCGTGGCGATGGGCGTGGCGCTGCAGGTGCCGCTGCGCGATCGCATACGCCGCGTGTTCCGCGCGTCCGAAGCCAAGCACGCGATCCTGATCGAGACGCTGGGCTCGATCGAGGCGGTGAAAGCCCTGGGCGCGTCCTCGCAGATGCAGCGCAAGTGGGAAGAAGTGGTCGATTACGTCGCCAGGGAAAGCCTGGGCACGCGCTTTCTTTCCTCGCTTGCGGTGAACTTCTCCGCCCTGGTGCAGATGATGGTCGGCGTGGCGACGCTGGCCGTGGGCGTGTACCTGGTGGGCGACAACCTGCTCACCACCGGCGGACTGATAGCCTGCACCATCATCGCCGGGCGCGCGCTGGCGCCGTTGTCGACCGTGGCGGCGCTGCTCACGCGCTATCACCAGTCGATGAGCGCGCTCGCCGCGCTGAACAAGATCATGGACGCGCCGCGCGAGCGAGCGCGCGATCGCAGCTTCGTGCACCGGCCCGCGCTCGGCGGCGATATCCGCTTTCAGGACGTGGCGTTCAGGTATCCGGGCAGCGAACTCGATGCGCTCGCCGGCGTGAGCTTCGCCATCAGGGAGGGCGACCGCGTCGGCATCATCGGCCGCATCGGTTCGGGCAAGACCACGCTCGCCAAACTGCTGGTGGCGCTGTATCAGCCCCAGGCGGGCTCGATACTGGTGGATGGCACCGACATCCGCGCCATCGATCCGGTGGACCTGCGCCGCGCGGTAGGCTACCTGCCGCAGAATATCGCGCTGTTCGCCGGCAGCGTGCGCGACAATCTGCTCATAGGCGCGCCCGGCGCCGACGACGCGGCGATCCTGCGCGCGGCTTCGATCGCCGGCTTGATCGACATGGTCAACCGCCATCCCCGGGGTTTCGATATGCCGGTGGGCGAGCGCGGCGAGGCGCTCTCCGGCGGCCAGCGCCAGACCGTGGCGCTGGCCCGCGCCCTGATCACCGATCCGCCGATCCTGGTGCTGGACGAGCCCACGCACGCGATGGACCACAGCGCCGAAGATCGCCTGAAGGTCCAGATGCAGTCCGAACTTGCGGGCAAGACCATACTGATAGTCACCCACCGCGAGTCGCTGCTCTCGGTGATCAACACCCTGGTGGTCATGGACCGCGGCAAGGTGGTGGCGGTGGGACCGAAGGACCTGGTGCTCAAGGCCATAGCCGAAGGCAAGGTAAGGACGGCGGGATGAGCGACGCGAACGAAGTGATCGACGTCGCGCACGAAACGGTGGCAAAGCCGAAAGCCCCGCTGCTGCCGCCGGCGTGGCAGCCGCAGGAACTCAGCGCCGACGACGGCGGCCTGAAGCGCTCGCCGCACTGGCTGCTCGCCGCCATCATCGGATTTTTCGCCATTGCCCTGGTGTGGGCCTGGCTCGCCCGGATCGACGAGATCGCGCGCGGCGAGGGCAGGGTGATTACCGAGAGCCAGACTCAATATGTGCAGAACCTCGAGGGCGGCATCATCGACAAGATACTGGTGCACGAAGGCGACCGGGTGAAAAAGGACCAGGTGCTGTTCCAGCTGGACCGCATGCGCTTCGCCTCGGCGTATCGCGAAGGCCAGCAGGGCGAATACGGCTTGCTCGCGAAAGTAGCCCGGCTCAGCGCCGAGGTGCAGGGCACGCCGCTGAAAATGCCGGCCGAGGTGGTGAAGAACGCGCCCGCGCTGGCCGACAACGAGGCCGCGGTGCACCGCGCGCGCCTGAACGATCTGGCCGGCAAGAACGCAGTGCTGCGCGAGCAACTGGCACAGCGCAGCCAGGAACTCGTGGAACTGCAGTCCCGGCGTGAGCGCACCCGGGAACAGCTGGAGATCCTGACGCGGGAACTGGCCATCACCACGCCCATGGTGCAGGAGGGTGCGGTGTCCGAAGTGGAGCTGCTGCGCCTGCAGCGCGAAGCCAGCCGCATCCGCGGCGATCTGGAGGCTGCGACCCTGGCGATCCCGCGCGCGCGCTCGGCGATCGAGGAAGCAAAGCGCAAGATGCAGGACAACGAATCGCAGTTCCGCAGCCAGGCCGCGGGCGAGTTGTCGGCGGCGAGAAACGAGCTGGCGAAGGTTGCCGAGACGGTGCCGGGACTGGAGGACAAGATGGCGCGCACCCTGGTGCGCTCCCCGGCAAACGGCGTGGTGAAGACCATCGCCAACAAGACCCCGGGCGGCGTGGTGCAGCCGGGGACGCCGATGGCGGAAATCGTCGCGGTGGAGGACTCGCTGCTGGTCGAAGCGCGCATCCGGCCGCAGGACATCGCCTTCGTCTCGGTCGGGCAGAAGGCGGTGGTCAAGCTCGCGGCCTACGACTACAGCATCTACGGCGGGATCGAGGGCAAGCTGGTCTATGTCAGCGCCGATTCCATCCAGCCGCAGGCGCAGCCGGGCCAGTCGAGCGAGCCCTACTACGTCGCCCATGTACGCACCGTCAAACCCGGCGTCGAGTATCGCGGCAAGCTGCTGCCGGTGATACCGGGAATGACGGGACAGGTGGACGTCCTCACCGGCCGGCGCAGCGTGCTCCACTATCTGCTCAAGCCGATCAACAAGACCCTGGAGCGTGCGCTCAGCGAGCGTTGAGCGCCGCCCGATAAGGTGCACAGAAGGCGGGCAGCGCGCGCAGATCGTTCATGATCCGGGCGCGGTTTGTTTGTGCCGCGCCGTGGATGGACGAGCGCGATTTTTTTGCAGCGGATGAGGAAAGGCTTTTGCTGGTCTGACACGGGTTGATGTTAATCCCCGGGCCGCGTAGTCTATGCAGACATTATCGCCCCTTTCAACCAGCCGGCGTGAACGGCGGATGGTTTTCCCAAACTCAAACCCGACGGATACCCCAACATGAACGGCGCCGAAAGCCTGATCCGCACGCTGCTCGCCAGCGGCGTAGATACCTGTATTGCCAATCCCGGCACGTCTGAAATGCATTTCGTCGCCGCCCTGGACAAGGTCGAGGGCATGCGCTGCGTACTGGGCCTGGCCGAAACCGTGGTTACCGGCGCAGCCGACGGCTACGCGCGCATGGCCGGCAAGCCCGCCGCCACCCTGCTGCACTGCGGGCCTGGCTACGCCAACGGCATAGCCAATGTGCACAACGCGCGCCGCGCGCATACGCCCATGGTCAATATCGTCGGCGACCAGGCCGGCTACCACCGTCCTTACGACGCGCCGCTCACCGCCGACACCGAGGGCCTGGCGCGCGCCTCGTCGCATTGGGTGCGCAGCAGCGTATCGTCGGCGACCGTGGGCGCGGACGCCGCCGCCGCGGTGCAGGCCGCGAACACCGCGCCGGGGCAGATCGCCACGCTGATCCTGCCCGCGGACACGGCATGGAACGAGGGCGGCGTGCTCGCCGCGCCCTTGCCGGTGCCCGAGCGCGCGGGCGTTGCGCCGGACACCGTGCGCAGCATCGCGCAGGTATTGCGCAGCAGGGAGCCGGCGACGCTGGTGCTCTACGGACAGGCTTTGTCCGAGGCCGGCCTCGTCGCGGCCAACCGCGTCGCGCACGCGACCGGGGCGAAGCTGCGCACACCCACGCAGGTGTCGCGCATGGCGCGCGGGCGCGGCCGCGTGCCCGTGGATCGCATACCCTATGCGCTCGAAGGCGCGCTCAAAATGCTCGCGGGGACGAAACACCTGATCCTCGTCGGCGCCAAGCCGCCCACGGCCTTCTTCGGCTATCCGGGCAAGCCCAGCCTCATGGCGCCGGAGGACTCGGACAGCTACGTGCTGGCGCGGCCGGAGCAGGATGCGATCGCGGCGCTGAACGCGCTGGCCGACGAACTCGGCGCGCCGAAAAGCGTCCCCATTCCGGAGGGCGAGATCAAGCCGCAAATCCTGAAGGGAAAGTTCGAGCCCGTGGCTTTTGCCACCACGCTCGCCGCAGTGCTGCCCGAAAACTGCATCGTCGCCGAGGACGGCGTCACCTCCGGGCGCGCGCTGTTCGCGCCGACTTTCAACGCCGCGCCCATGGACTGGCTGCAGAACACCGGCGGCGCCATCGGCCATGCCTTTCCCTGCGCCACGGGAGCCGCTCTTGCCTGCCCCGGGCGCAAGGTGGTGTGCCTGCAGGCCGACGGCGCGGGCATGTACACGCTGCAATCGCTGTGGACGCAGGCGCGCGAAAAGCTCGATGTCGTCAACGTGGTGTTCGCCAACCAGATCTACAAAATCCTCTACGGCGAACTGGTGTCGGTAGGCGCAGAGCCTGGCCGCGCCTCGAACGAACTGTTCGATCTGGCGCGCCCCGAACTCGATTGGGTGAAACTCGCCGCAGGCATGGGCGTGGAAGCCAGGCGCGTGGACACGCTGGAGGATTTTGCCGACGTGTTCAAGTCGGCCTGCGCCCGGCGCGGGCCGTTTTTGATCGAGTTTCGGATTTAGACGCGGCGAGACCTCCCCCGTCTTTGTAGCGTTGCGAGGTTGCGCGGACGAGAAACCGTCCGCGCGGATCGCCGATTGCGCACGGATGAAAAGCTATCCGCACGCAATCGGCGATCTTGCATAAGCCCAAAACCCGCTTCTGCTTTTTATCCGAACCGTGTTTTTTGTACGGATGTGCTTTTCATCCGTACAAAAACACGGTTGGCGCGCGTCCCCCAGGAGGACTTGCTTCGCGGCGCAGCGCGCAATGGTTGTCATGCGACGACAATTCGGCTTCTGGATATAGAAGCTCAACGTTTCCCAAACAGCGCGCGCTCCAGTTTCGAATGTGCGGCAAAGCGCGCAAGGAACTCGGCCTCATCGCGACCGCCCTTGGCGCGGATTACGCGTACGAGTGCGCGTCTTTCCGCCAGGCTCCAGCGCGACACGCCTGTAAGCGCGAAAACCACCACAGGACTCCAGCGCTGCCAGGCGAGACGCTCGCCCGCGCTGAATCCGCGCTGCGTGCGCAGACCGGTGAGGTGCATGGCTACCCGGCTGCATTGCGCCAGCAGCTGCTCGCGTTCGGCGCCTGCACGTTTAGCGAGGCCGTCGCCGACGCGCAATCCCACCTCGGAGAGCGGCGGCAGGCTGGGCGTGCGCGCATTATCGTAGTCGAACAGCAGGTGCGACTCGGCCAGCGCGCGCAGAGTCGCAGCGCTGGAGCGATGGCGCGGGTCCGCGCGCATGCGCACAAGTTCCGTACGCAGCAGCCGGCGCGCTGCGGCAGCAAGCGGCCGGAATCCCAGCTTGTAATAGAACCACCAGGCGCCGGAGGCGACCGCCTCCTCATTGCCTATACCGAGCTGGTACTGATCGAAACTGAAGCATTCGGCGCCGTAGGCGTGGCGCACCATCGCCAGGGTGCGCGCAAGGGTGTAGGCGGCCTCGGCGCCGCGAAAACTCTCGAATATATTGTAGGTCATGGTGGCGGCGCGCCCGATCACGAACGCCTCGCCGTAGCCTATGGGCACGCCGTTGCGCAGAATCAGATAGCCGCAGGTCGCCGGAATCAGCTGGCGCCGCTCGGGGATGGTGCCGATCAATGCGAAGGCCAGCCCGCCGCCGTCGTCGGCCAGGCGTACGTCGCGCGCGTTGCCGTAGGCGAATGCGTCCAGGTCGCGCGAGCGCGTCACCATGGCGCCGCGCGCGAGTTCGATCAGCTGCCCGCCTTCACGCGCCGACACCTTGCGCAGCGCGCGATAAGAACGCGCGAGTTCCTGGCGCAGGTCCGGGCGCTCACGCCGCAGCGGCCCGCGCTGATACGCCAAGGGCGCCGCCAGATGCCTGGCGCGGGTGCGCGCGGGCGTGTCCGGCCCGGGCTTCAGTTCGTAGCCGGGCTCGATCGCGTCGTGGAAGGCTTCGCGCGTGAACCCGTTGCCCGGCATGGCGGTGATGCGCCGCGCAAAAAAAGCCGCATCGCCCTCCCCGCGCGCGCGCAGCCGGTCCAGCATTTCGAATGCCGGCGGATCGAGTTGCTTCAGCGCGCAAGCTTCCGCCCAGCTGAGCAGCAAGGGCAAGGCCGCGGCGAGCTTGTCCGCGACTTCGGGTTCACTGCGATCCATGGACAGGTGCTGCGGCCAGCGCCGCGCCAGCCAGTGGAGCGTCGACCAGAAAAAACGGTAGCGGATGGCGGTTCCGGCGATCCCTGTATCGGCGAGCGCCGCGCGCGCACGGCGCAGATCGGTGCGCCCGGCAAACGCCGCGAGCATGCGCTCCACCTGCGCCAGCACATGCGCGTCGTCCGGATAGGCGCGCAGAAAGCACAACAGCTCGTGCAGGCGAAACACGGCGCGCGCCGGGCGCAGATCGGCGCGCGCGAGGCTGCGCAGCAGCGCCAGTTTCGTGTCGGCGCTGCCGGCCTCGTACCGGTCTTTGACGCGTTCTAGCGCCTTGAGCGTCGCGATCGTCATGGATAACTATCCCGTGAATAAAACCCTGGTCTCGGCTGCCGGGAAACAGCCTGCGCAGGCTGGCTGATCTAGCGCCCTTCGAGTATGGCTTCGATGGTTTCCTGCACCGCCAGCGCCTCGGCGAAGCTGGGCAGCGTGTGTGGTTTTCCCTCGATCATCGCCAGCGCCTGATCGAGCTGTCCCGACTGGCCGATCTGGCGGTTGCTCTGCGGCGTGCCTTCGGCGATCCATTCCCCGCCCGCGCCGCGGCGGCGCAGGCCGAACCAGTCGTGGATCTCGATCGCCCCCGTGCTTCCCACCAGCGTCATGCGATTGAAATCGGGAAGCTTGCCGCCCACCTGCGCCTGCACCGTCACCGGCACGCCGCCCGCATTGAGCCGCGCCCGCAGCGCGCGCTCCGCGCTGACGCCGTCGGCGGGATAGTCCGGCCTCGCCTGCTCTACCGTCGCCTGGCCCAGCGCACGCTGCAGCACGAACACGAAGTGCGACAGCACCTCGCGCGAAAAGCCGCCTTCGGCACGCTCGGCCAGCCAGCGGCCGGCAGCCGCCTGCCAGGCGCGCGGCCATTGATCGAAAGCGAGTTCGATTTCCACTCGCTCGGGTTTGCCGATGGAGCCGTCCCTGAGTGCAGCCATCATCGCCGCCAGGCCGGGCGAGTTGGCGAGCGAGAAATTCACGCCGGATCGCAAGCGCCCGGCTTCGATGCGGGCGATCGCCTTGCGGCCTTCGGCGAAATCGACGGTGAGCGGTTTTTCGCAGAACACTGCCAGCCCGGCATCGAAGCCCTGATGGGCGTAGGCGAGGTGGCTCGCCGGCGGCGAAGCAATGTAGATGCAATCCAGCGCGGGCGCGCCTATCACTTCGGCTGGCGTCGCGGCGATCCTGAGTTCCGGATGGCGCTTGCGCACTTCGGTCACGACTGTCGCATCCGGATCCCAGGCCACCGACGCACGCAACTGCGGATGTTCGGCCAGGCGCGCGAGCATGCGCTGCCCCATGACACCCAGACTGACGATACCGATCTGCTTGCGCGCGCTCATGCGGCAAAGCTTATCAGATTGCCGTCTTCGGTCAATGCGCATGTCTTGCGCTCGCGCGGTGCGCAAAAGCGGCGCAGAATATGCCGCATTGCCAAGTATCCACCAGGCCCCGGGAAATAAATGGCACACGACCATCACCACCACCATGCACCGCGGGATCAGGGGCACGACCGCGCCTTCGCCATCGGCATCGCGCTGAACCTTGCCTTCGTTGCGGTCGAGTTTGTGTACGGCGTGCTTGCGCATTCGATGGCGCTGCTGGCCGACGCCGGACACAACCTCGGCGATGTCCTGGCGCTGGCGCTGGCCTGGGGCGCAAGCGCGCTCGGCCGGCGCGAACCGTCGCAGCGCTACACCTATGGCCTGCGCAGTTCCTCCATACTCGCGGCGTTGTTCAATGCCATGCTGCTGATGCTGGTGGTCGGGGGCATCGCCGTCGAGGCGGTGCAGCGCCTGATGAATCCGGTTGAGGTCGCCACCGCGACGGTCATCTGGGTGGCGCTGTGCGGGATCGTGGTCAACACGGTCACGGCGCTGCTGTTCCTGCGCGGCCGCGAGCACGACCTGAACGTGAAAGGCGCGTTTCTGCACATGGCGGCCGATGCAGGCGTCTCCCTCGGGGTGGTGCTCGCCGGCGTGGGCATGCTCTACACTGGATGGACCTGGCTCGATCCGGCGATGAGCCTCGCCATTGCCGCGGTCATCATCGGCAGCACCTGGGGACTGCTGCGCGATTCGCTGCGTCTCGCCCTGCATGCGGTGCCCCCGGGCATAGATACCGAGCAGATACGCAAATTTCTATGCGGATTGGAAGGTGTCGCCGAAATTCACGATCTGCACATCTGGGGCATGAGCACCACTGAGACCGCGCTGACGGTACATCTGGTCCTGCCTTCGGGGCATCCCGGCGATCGCTACATCACGCAGGTGGGCAGGGAACTGCATGATCGCTTCGGCGTCGGCCACGCGACGATACAGGTCGAGACCGGCGATGAACTCCATCCCTGCGTGCTCGCGCCGGACCACGTGGTGTAAGCCCGCGCCTAGGCCAACTCGCTCTCCAGACTGAAATCGGCCGCCCTGTCCTGCGCCAGCACCTGCGCCAGATAGGACATGACCGGGCTCATTGCCTTGGGCAGCAGCCAGGGCGGGTTGAGTATGAACATGCCGCTGCCGTGCAGGCCGTAACCGCTGGCCTCGGGCTTTTTCACGGTGAGGGTCACGTGCAGCCAGTCCTTCTCCTGCAGCTGCCTGAGCTGCTGCGGAAACAGGCGCGACTCGCGCCGCTGCACCTGCGGATACCAGATGGCGCAGACCCCGGCGCGAAATCGCTTCTGCGCATCGCGCACGGCCGCCAGCACGCGGCGGTAATCGCTCTTGTCTTCGTAGGACGGATCGATCAGGACCAGGGCGCGGCGCGAGGGCGGCGGCAGGACCGACTGCAATCCGGCGTAGCCGTCGCCCGCCTGCACGATCGCGCGCGGGGCGTCGCCGCGAAAATACTGCTGCAGCAGCGCACTCTCGCTGCTGTGCAGCTCGAACATGCGCAGCCGGTCCTGCTGGCGCAGCAGCTGCATTGCCAGTTGCGGCGAACCCGGATAACGGTGCAGTTGACCGTCGGGATTGAGCGCGCGCACCTCGTCTACGTAATCGGCCAGAACCTGCGGCAAATCCGCGCGCGCCCACAGGCGCGAGATGCCGGTCTCGTATTCGGCATTCTTCGTCGCGTAACCCTCGTCCAGGCGGTAGACCGCCGCGCCGGCGTGGGTGTCGATAAACCACAGCGGCTTGTCTTTTTGCGTGAGGTAGCGAAGCAGCTGCACCAGGACGGCGTGCTTTAGCACGTCGGCATGGTTGCCTGCGTGAAAACCGTGGCGGTAGCTCAGCATCGTTCCACGACGATCCAAACCGCGCTCGCGCTAACGCAGAGCTGCGCTGTTGCGCGGACGAAAACCCGTCCGCGCGGATCGTCGATTGCGAACGGATAAGAAGCGCATCCGTTCGCAATCGACGATCTTGTACAAACCCTAGGCGCGGCGTCTGGTGTTAACCATAACCGTGTCTTCCGTGCGGATGCGCCTTTCATCCGCACGGAAGACACGGTTGGCGCGAGCAGCGCGCAAATCCGCTCACCGCATGCAACGCCGTTCGAGGCGCCATGCATGGTATGCCGCCTGCAACAGGCAATTTTCCATGCGCAACGTCAATACTTGTCGTACTTGGTCGCCTTGCCGCGGACCTTGTCGGCGGGATATCTTCCGGCGTTGAGCGCAATTTTTTCAGCCGCGGCCTCGATCAGATCGACGCCGAGCTTGTCTGCCAGCAGCACCAGGTAGACGAACACATCGGCCATCTCGTGGCGCACCGCCTGCAACTGTTCCGGCGCAAGCTTTGCCGACTGCTCGGGCGTGAGCCAGTGAAACTCTTCCATGAGTTCGGCCGCTTCGATCGCCACGCCCATGGCGAGGTTCTTCGGCGTGTGAAACTGGTCCCAGTCGCGCTCCCTGGCAAAGGCGCGGATCAGGGCCGCCAGTTCGCCAATGCTGTCCGGAACGGCGCCAGGCATCAGGAGGCCTTCACGCCGCCTGCGCGCGCGCGCAGCGCCGGCGCCACGGCGGCGGCCGATTCGCGTATCAGCTTGGCCGTGGTCTCCCAGCCGATGCAGGGGTCGGTCACCGAACAGCCGTAGATCAGCCTCGCCTTGTCTTCCGGGATCGGCTGGTTGCCCGCCACGATGTTGCTCTCCAGCATCAGGCCGACGATGGAGCTGTTGCCCTCGATGATCTGGTGTATGCAATCCCTGAACACCAGCGGCTGCAGTTCCGGCTTTTTCATCGAGTTGGCGTGTGCGCAGTCGATGACCAGGTTCGGGCTGAGCCCGGCCTGCTGCAATTCCTGCTCCGTCAGCGACACGTTCGCGGTGTCGTAGTTGGGACTCTGGCCGCCGCGCAGCACGATATGCCCGTAGCGGTTGCCGCGGGTGCGCACGATCGCCTGGGTTCCATCCGCAGTGATTCCGAGGAAAGTGTGCGGCTCGCGCGCCGAGCGTATCGCGTTGATCGCGATGCCGATATTGCCGTCGGTGGCGTTCTTGAATCCCACCGGCGCCGACAGGCCGCTCGCCATTTCGCGGTGGGTCTGCGATTCGCTGGTGCGCGCGCCGATGGCGTACCAGGCGATCAGATCGCCTAGGTACTGCGGCGAAGCCGGGTCCAGCGCCTCGGTGGCTGTCGGTACGCCCATGGCTGCCAGATCGCTGAGAAACCTGCGCGCGTGCTCCATGCCTTCTTCGATGTGGAAGGAGTCGTCCATGTGCGGATCGTTGATGAAGCCCTTCCAGCCGGTGACGGTCCTGGGCTTTTCGAAATAGACGCGCATCACCAGATAGAGGCTGTCCTGCACCTCGGCCGCAAGATCGCGCAGGCGTTCGGCATAGTCCAGGCCGGACGCCGGATCGTGAATGGAGCAGGGTCCGACGATCACGAGCAGGCGCGGATCGGTACGGTCGAGCACGCGGCACAGGGTCGCGCGCGCCGCCGCGACGAATTGTGCGCCGGCATCGGCAAGGGGTATGCGTTCGTGCAGTTCGCGCGGCGAGGGCATGGCTTCGAACGAGAGGACATTGAGGTTTTCGGTAGTCGGGAAGCTCATTTCGTTTGTACCTGGATGAAAATCCTGCTGATTGTCCAGTCGCCACCGGCAGGCGTGGCGACGGTCGGCGCGGCAGCGCGTGCGCTCACTTGACGCCGAGGCTGGCGAGTACGGCGGCGCGGCGGCCTGCCGCCGCCTTCTGCAATTCGGTATAGAGGCTGGCGCCATGGCTGTCCATGGCCACCAGGAGCGGACCGAAACCGCTGATGCGAAAGCGCCACAGGCTTTCCGGGTTGAGATCGTCCAGATCCACGTCCTCGATTCTCTCGATCCAGGTGGTTTCCAGCGCCGCGGCGCCGCCGACGATCGCGAGGTAGACACCGCCCAGCTCGGCAAATGCGGCCAGCGAACCGGCGAGCATGCCGCCCTTGCCGATGATCATGCGCACGCCGTACTCGCGCATCAGCGGCCGGGTGAAGCGCTCCATGCGCGCACTGGTGGTGGTGCCTACGCATATCGGCGCATAGCCGGCCGGGTGTGCGCTGGAGGGCTCGACCTTCTTCACATTGGGCGCGGTATGGATCACCGCGTGCCCCGCCAGATCGAAGCGCGTCCTGCGTCCGCGGTCGAACATGTGTATCTGCGTCGCGTCGCGTATGCCATAGAGCGTGCCCTTGAGCGTCACCGTGTCGTTGACGCGCAGAGTGCGGATCGCAGTCTCGTCCACCGGCGTATCGAATTCGTAATGAGCCATGTCAGTCTGCCAGAACCGTCGCTTAGTAGCCGTACTCCATGCCGCCCGGCGTGAACGTCGCGCGCGCGCGCCGCGCCGAATGGCACTGCATGTTCACCGCCACCGGGTTCATGGTGATATGCGTGGCGGCGGTTTCGACGTGCACGGCGAATGCGGTGGCGTCTCCGCCCAGGCCCTGCGGGCCGACGCCGAGCCGGTTCACCGCCGCGGACAATGCCTGCTCCAGTTGCGCGCCCTCCGGGTCGGCGCAGCGCGAGCCCAGCGGCCGCGTCGCCGCCAGTTTCGCCAGGTGCACGCACAGGTCCGCGGTGCCGCCCACGCCTACGCCGACGATGGTTGGCGGGCAGCTCTTGCCGCCGGACTCGAGCACGCAGTCGACGACGAAGGTCTTGATCGCATCCACGCCCTCGGCCGGGATGGCCATTTTCAGCCAGGAACTGTTCTCCGAGCCCGAACCCTTGGGGATCATCTCGATCGCCAGCGTCTGGTTCAGATCGGAAAAGTCGATGTTGATCACCGGCACGCCGCGGCCACAGGAAGTGTGTTCGTTGGCGCGCGTCACCGGGTGCACCACCGAGGAGCGCAGCGGGTGCTCGCGCGTCGCGCGCTCGCAGCCCGTGCGTATCGCCTGCTTCAGCGCATAGCCGTCCACGCTCACGTCGCGGCCTATGGACACGTTGTAGATCGGGATGCCGGTGTCCTGGCACAGCAGGTTGGACTGGTCCTCGGCGACGCTGATGTTCTTGATCATGGTGCCGAGTATGGCCTTCGCGGTGGCGTCGGTTTCAGCGCGCGCCAGCGCGGCGATGCCCGACTTGATGTCGGGCGGCAGCATCTTGAGCGCGCGGATGTAGAGTTCCTTGGCCGCTTCCTCCACCTGTTTCAGGTCCACATCCATCTGCTCGTTCGCCTTTGTCCCGGCACGCACGGACTATTGAAAATCACCTTTCCATCGCGGCCTTGCTGGTTCATTCTAATCCGGCGGCCGCGCGCCCGCCATGCGCTAGAGCGCTAGCGCGAAAGCGAGGCCGGCCGCGAGCGCCGCGCCTGCGGCCCAGGCGAGCAGGGTTTTCTGCCAGCCGCGCCAAGGCAGGAATTCCAGCGCGAGCAGGCGCAGGCCCCCGGTGAGATGCGCCGCCAGCAGCAATATCACCCCTAATTCGGCGAATTTCACCAGCGGCTGCTCGGTCCAGACCAGCAGCTTGTCCAGCCGGGCTTCGCCCTGGAACGCCTGCCCCAGCGCCCAGAAATGAAACGGCAGAAAAAGCGACAGCGCCAGACCCGACAGGCGGTGCAGCAGGAACGCCCACCAGGCCGGGTGATTCCGGGCTCGGAAATCGTTCTTCATGTCGGCGCCGCGAATACCGCCCAGCCTGCGCGCAGGCCGAAGGCAAACAGCGCGAGCGCAACGGCGCCCATGAACCAGTTGAGGGACGCGCTGCGCCAGCCCAGCCACTCCTGCAACAGACTGCGCAGTCCTATGGGCGCATGCACGGCGATCGCAAGCACGTACAGCGCATAGAACGCGAGCCCGACGCCGTTGCCGCGGGTGCGCGCGAGGATGGCCTCGCCGGACAGGCCGTGGCGTACCGCGTAAATGATGGTGGCGAGGTGCACGAGCACGCACAGCGCGAGCAGCGCGGCGCTGGCGCGCTGCGCGATCCACATCCAGGTTTCCGATTTTGCGCCCGGCCGCGCGGCGGCCACCCGCACGGCGGCATAGCCACGCCCGGCGC
Source organism: Burkholderiales bacterium (assembly GCA_014860355.1). GTDB lineage: Bacteria > Pseudomonadota > Gammaproteobacteria > Burkholderiales > SG8-39 > 2-12-FULL-64-23. The sequence goes on from JACZJV010000105.1 coordinate 14,321, forward strand.
CGTTCATAGCTCGCCCTTCCATGCGGCAATCGCGACTGCGCGCTTGAGGCCGGCGATGGAAGCGGTGGGCGCAATGCTCTTGGGGCAGCGCTCGCTGCAACTCAGATGGGTATGGCAGGCGTGGCAGCCGGCGTCGCCCGCGACCGCGGCCAGGCGCTCGCGCCTGGCGCCGTCGCGCACATCGTTGACCAAGGTCCAGGCGCGGTTCAAGGCGGCCGGGCCGAGGTAGTCCGGGTTCCAGGAGACGACATCGCAGGAGGCGTAGCACACGCCGCAGCCTATGCATTCGATGCCGGCGTCGGCCGCAAGGCGCCCGGGGGAGTCGGACGCGACCCGCGCGAACGCGTCCTTGCGCGTGGCGCGGGGTGCGAACTGGCCGCGCGCGCGCGCCCATTTGTCGAAAAACTCGCGCATGTCGCTGACGAGGTCCTTCACCACGGGCAGGTTCGCGAGCGGCGCGATCTGGATAGCGCCTCCCTGGTCCACTTTTGCCACATGCGTGCGGCAGGTCCAGCGCGCGACGCCGTTGACCGTCATGGCGCAGGCGCCGCACATGCCGACGCGGCAGGCAAAGCGGTAGGACAGGGTGGCATCGATGTTGCGCTGGATGTAGGTGACCACATCGAGCACGCTCTGGCTTTCCTGGCGCGGCACTTCGTAACTCCGGTATTCACCGTCGCCGCCGCCGCGCCAGACCGAGACCTGCAACATGTTCATCGAACTATTCCATCCATGTCGGCAAGGCCATGCCCTCGGATGCGTTCACGATCGCCCTAGTCAGATGGCCGGGCGCTCAGGCGGCGCCGCTACGCCGCGCCATCGCCGCGGTCCACGCCCCGGGGTTGACCAGGCTGCGCGGCGTTTCCCCGGCCAGAACTTGCAGCACCTGTTTCACCGCCGAATGCGCGAGTTCGCGCAGGGCATCGCCCGACAGTCCTGCCACATGCGGGGTGAGGATCAGGTCGTTGAGGTCCCACAAGGGACTCGGCTCGGGCAGCGGCTCTTCCTCGAATACGTCGAGGGCCGCGCCGGCGATGCGGCCTTCGGCGAGGGCGCGTACGAGCGCCTTTTGCTGCACGATCTTGCCGCGCGCGGTGTTGATCAGCAATGCGTGGGGCTGCATGCGCTGCAACTGGGCCTCACCTATCATGCCGCGCGATCCCTCGTTGAGTTCCGCATGAATCGACACCACATCGGAGCGCTCCAGCAGCTCGTTCAGGTCGGTCAGCATGGTCGCGCCCAGCGCCTCGGCTTTTGCCGCCGGCACGTGCGGATCGTAGGCAAGCACCTTCATGCCGAAGGCGGCGATGCACTTGCGCGCCATTTCGCTGCCTATCAGCCCGAGGCCGATGATGCCCAGGGTACGGCCGCTGACGTCGCGAATATCGAAATCGGTGCGCTTTGCCCAGGCGCCGCCGGCGCGCACCGCGCGGTCGCTCAGTTCCAGGCGGCGCGACAGCGACAGCATCATCGCTATGGCGTGTTCGGACACGGGTACTGTTCCCAGCCCGGGATTGTTCGCCACCACTACACCGTGCGCCGTGCAGGCCGCGACGTCGATGGAATCGGTGCCGCGGCCCGAAGAAGCCACAATGACGAGCTTGTGCGCGCCGGCGAGCGCGGCCGCGTCGACGCGATGCGGGTAGCGCACGATGGCTCCGTGCGCCGAAGCGAGCGCCACCGCGACCTCCGCAGGAGTCGGATTAGCGAGTGCAACCACGTCGGCCGCGGCGCGCAGCACTTTCTCCGCGTCGGCGTGATAAATTCCGCCGACCAGGACCACCTTGGGCCGGGTCACGCGCTTTCGTACAGGCGCGTCAGCACGAACTCGCGATGTCCGAGCGCCTCGGCAGCGGTGAGCCGGCCGTTGCAGGTGCGGAACATGCAATCGAGCAGCGCGTCGCCCGCTTCGTCCGGCGTCATTTCGCGGCGCAGGAGGCCCGAGACGTCGACGTCGATGTGCTCGGACATGGTGCGCACGGTGCGCGGATTGGCCGAGAGCTTGATCACCGGCAGGATCGGATTGCCGATGACATTGCCCTGGCCGGTCGGGAACAGATGCACCACGAATCCGGCCGCAGCGAGCAGCGTGACCATTTCCGCGGCGGCCGAAGAGGAGTCCATGAACCACAGGCCCGGACCTCTGGGCTCTTCGGCCTTGTCGATGACGCCGTCGACCAGGCATTTCCTGCCGATCTTCTGGATGTTCCCGAGCGCCTTTTCCTCGATGGTGGTCAGGCCGCCCAGAATGTTGCCCTTGGTCGGCTGCGAATCCATCAGGTCGCTGGTCTTGTGCCGTTCGATCACTTCCTGGTAGCGATCGAACATGGCCATGAATTCCTTTTTTATCTTGGGCGTGCGGCAGCGCGCCGCCACCAGGTGCTCGCCCCCGGTGATCTCCGTGGTTTCGCCGAAACATAGCGTGACTTTGTGCGGATACATCTTGTCGAAGGCATTGCCCACCGTCGGGTTGGCGCCGCAGCCCGAGGTGGTGTCCGATTCGCCGCACTTGGTCGAGACCCACAACTCCTTCAGCGGCCGCTCTTCGCGCTGCAGTTCGGAGGCCCATTGCATGTACTGCTTCGCCGCCTGGGAGGCGCGCATGATGGTGTCGTGATCCCCGTGCTGCTCGATGCCGAAGCCGCACACCGGCTTGCCCGTCCTGGCGATGCCGTCCACCACCTTCTTGGTCCACTCCTCCTCGATGCCGATCACCACCACCGCGGCGACGTTGGGGTTGGAGCCGGTGCCGATGAGAGTGCGGAAATGCAGGTCCAGGTCGGCGCCGAACTGCAGCCGCCCATAGGGGTGCGGCAGCGCCATGGCGCCCTTGATGTTGTTGGCCACCGCCTCGGAGGCCGCGTTGGCCAGGTCATCGACCGGCAGGATGATGACGTGGTTGCGCACGCCGATGCGGCCGTTTTCGCGCTTGTAGCCCCAGAATTTCGCTTTGGAAAGATTCATCGTTTGCCTCACCAGCGTTTGGTCTTGATGTTGTGCACGTGCGCGTGTTCGCCGACCTTGATCGGCGCCACGGTGCGGCCAATGTCGGTGCCGTACTTGATCACTGTGTCGTTCGCCGCGAGCTTCTGGATCGCCAGCTTGTGGCCGATCGGAATCTCGCTTTGCGCGCGCACCTTGATTTCCTTGTCCTGGTCCATGATCCAGCCGGTGAGCTGCTGGCCTGATTTGACGCCTTCGACCACGACCACGCCGACCGAATCGTGTTCGTCATGCACTACAAAGTGGATCATGCTCGCTCCTAGTCTGCCCGCAGGCGGCTGCGTAAGCGGGAATTCTACCAGCTATGTCGCGGTCGCTGCGAAAACGGCGCTGCGGGATGCGCCGAGCGCAATGGTTTCGATAATGCCCGATCGCGCAAAAGCAGTTACCATCACAGCACAATTGCGCCCGAGACCGGCGCGGTCGCGCTAGCCGCAAAGCGACGTACCCTAGGGAGCCCAATCGCATGTCCGAACTATTTTTCTTGCCGAACTGGCCGGTCCAGGCCGAGCAGATTCCATGGTATGCGGTGCTGCTGCTCGCGGCACTGCTCGCGGGCGAGGCGGCCTGGCGCGTGCGCCTGCCGCGGGTTCTGGGCTGGGTCCTCGCGGGCATGGCGCTGGGACCTAGCGGATTTGGCATCGTCGACCGCGCGGCGCTCGGCGGCCTGGACGGACTGCTCGAAATCGCCATGGGGCTGATCCTGTTCGAACTCGGGCAGCGCGTGGACATGCGCTGGCTGCGGCGCAATCCCTGGCTGCTCGCCACCAGCCTGCTCGAGAGCGGCCTCGCCTTCGCCGCGATATTCGCCGTGCTGCTCCTGGTCGGTGCGAAACCCCTGCTCGCCGCCACGGCGGCCGCGATCGCGCTTGCGACCGGGCCGGCGGTAGTCCTCACGCTGGTCAAGCAGTTGCGCGCGCAGGGACAGGTGAGCGAGCGCATGCTCGCGCTCACCTCGCTCAATAACGCCTACGCCTTCGTGCTCTGGAGCCTGCTCTTGGCCTGGCTGCATGCCGAGTACCGCGGCGGCTGGCTCGCGGTGGCGGCGCATCCGCTCTACCTGATCTTCGGCTCGCTCGCGCTCGCCGCGGTGCTCTCCGCGCTGACCCTCGCACTGCTCGCCCTCCTCGGGCGGCGCACCGACGCCCAGTTCGTCTGCCTGATCGCGCTGGTCGTGCTTTCCGTCTCGGCGGCCTCGATGCTCAAGCTCTCGGTGGTGCTGAGCCTGCTCGCCTACGGCACGCTGACGCGCGCCTTCGACAAGGATCGGCGCTTCGTGTCGCTCGACTTCGGCCGCACCGGTCAGATCCTGGTGATGCTGCTGTTCGGGATCACCGCCGCAGACCTCGAACTGAGCCTGCTGCCCGCGGGCGCCGCGACGGCCGCGGCGCTGATCGCGGCGCGCTACGCGGGCAAGACGCTGGGCATATTCGCGCTTGCACGTCCTTCGGGGCTGAGCTTGCGCAAGGCGTCGCTGCTCAGCCTCGGGCTGATGCCGATGTCCGGGGTCGCGCTGATCATGGCGAGGGAGACCTCGACCAGCTACCCCGAGCTCGGCCCGGCGCTCGTGACCGTGGTGCTCTCGGCGATCGCCATGCTCGAACTGCTCGGCCCGCTGCTCGCGCACTTCGCCATCGTGCGCGCGGGTGAAGCCGCGGAGGAGATCTGACATGGGCGAGCTCACATTCATGCAAGGGGCGGCGCTCACTTTCGGCGTGGAACTCGAGCTTCAGCTGATCAACACGCGCGACTGCGACCTGACGCGCGGCGCCTCGGATTTGCTGGCGCTGGTGAAGCGCAAGCCCCATCCGGGCGAAATCAAGCCCGAGATCACCGAGAGCATGCTCGAGCTTTCCACCTCGATACACACGCGCCACGGCGAACTGCTCGCCGAGCTGCGCGAAATCCGCGATGCCGTCCTCGCCGGGGCCGACCGGCTCAACATCGGCGTGGCGGGCGGCGGAGCGCATCCCTTCCAGCACTGGAGCGAGCGCAAGATTTTCGAGAACCCGCGCTTCAAGCACATATCGGACCTCTACGGTTATCTTGCCAAGCAGTTCACCATCTTCGGCCAGCATGTGCACATCGGCTGCCCCAGCGGGGACGAGGCGCTCTACCTCTTGCACTCGATGTCGCGCTACGTGCCGCACTTCATCGCCCTGTCGGCCGCATCGCCCTACTACCAGGGCATCGATACGGCGTTCGATTCATCGCGCCTGAATTCGGTATTCGCCTTCCCGCTGAGCGGACGCGCGCCCTTCGTGCGCCGCTGGGAGGAGTTCCAGGCCTACTTTGCGCGCATGCAGGGATTCGGCATCGTCGAGGACATGAAGGATTTCTACTGGGACATCCGGCCCAAGCCGGAATACGGCACCATAGAAATCCGCGTCTGCGACACGCCCGTCACCGTGGAGCGGGCGGCGGCGCTAGCGGCCTACGCGCAGGCGCTCGCGCGCTACCTTCTGGTCGAGCGGCCGCATCCGCTCAGCGAGGATGTCTACCACGTCTACAGCTACAACCGCTTTCAGGCCTGCCGCTTCGGGCTGGGAGGGGAATTCGCCGATCCGCATACGCAGGAAAAACGCAGCCTGCGCGAGGACATCCTCGCCACCCTGGACGCGCTCGCCGTGCACGCGCGCGAACTCGACGCCGGGGAGGGGCTGGCGGACATTTCCGACTGCGTCAGAACCTCGGGCAACGACGCGCGCTGGATGCGCGAGATCTATGCCAGGAGCCACTCGCTGCCCGACCTGGTGTGGCGGCAGGCCGAGCGCTGGAGGGGCGAAGGCAAGTGAGGCGGCCTGAACCACCGGCCGCGGCTGCCCCGCCGCGGCACGACCGGCCGCTGAAAATCGGGCTTTCAGCCCGCATCCTGCACGAGCCACCGGCGGAGATGGGCTTTCGCAACAAGAAGGTGCTGCAGTACCTGGAGCAGTCGATCGCGCACTGGATCATGGGGCAGCGGGCGCTGGTGTTCATGGTGCCGACGATAGAGGCCGGCAGCCGATTGCAGCGCGCGCGCGTCACCATGCGCGACTATGTGCGCGAACTCGACGGCCTGGTGCTGCAGGGCGGCGCGGACGTGAGCCCGAAGAGCTACGGCGAAGAACCGCTCAGGCCCGAGTGGGCCGGCGACCGCGTGCGCGACCTCTACGAGATCGACCTGCTGTGGGAATTCGTGATCCAGCAAAAGCCCGTGCTCGGCATCTGCCGCGGCGCGCAACTCATCAACGTGGCGTTCGGCGGCACCCTGGTGCAGGACATACCGACCCTGGCCGGCGGCGCCATCCGGCACTACGACCGCGACGCCTACGACGAGTGGTCGCACCCGATTTCGATCGAGCCCGGCTCGCGCATGGCGCGGCTGTTTCCAGGCGTGGAACGCGCCAACGTGACCTCGATCCATCACCAGGCGGTGAAGTCCCTGGGCAACGGCCTGGTCGCCGAAGCCCACGCCGCCGACGGCATCATCGAAGCGATCCGCTGGACCGGTTCCAGCCATGTCGTCGGACTGCAGTGGCATCCCGAATTCCAGCAGGGCGTGCACACGCATCTCCTCGACGGCGCTCCTGTCCTGCTCGAATTCCTGGAAAAGGCGCGCGAGCGGCGCAGCGCGGAGCCCAGGATTCCAGGCCGCAGTCCGGCGTAAGCCGCGTGTCTTCGCCTAGTCCCGGCTATCCGGCAGCGCGCGCTTCGAGTATTTCCACCGCCGGCAGTTTCTTGCCTTCGAGGAACTCGAGGAAGGCCCCGCCCGCGGTCGAAATGTAGCCTATGTCCTTGGCCACGCCGAACTTGTTGATGGCAGCGACGGTATCGCCGCCACCCGCTATCGAGAAACCCTTGGAGGCGGCGATCGCCAAAGCCAGGGTTTTCGTGCCCTGGGCGAACTGATCGAACTCGAATACGCCCACCGGGCCGTTCCAGACGATGGTGCCGGCGCGCTTCAGGCTGGCGGCAAGCAGCGCCGAGGTTTCGGGGCCGATGTCTAGGATCATTTCGTCGGCAGCCACGGCCGCGGCCGGTTTCACCGTTGCAGCGGCGGTAGCGGCAAATTCCTTCGCCACCACTACATCGCCGGGAATCGGCACTGCGGCGCCGCGCGCCTTCATCGCCGCCATGATCTTCTTCGCTTCGTCGACCAGATCCGCCTCTGCCAGCGACTTGCCTATGGGCAGGCCGGCCGCAAGCATGAAGGTATTGGCGATGCCGCCGCCGACGATGAGTTCGTCCACTTTCTCGGCCAGGGCCGCCAGTATGGTGAGCTTGGTCGACACCTTGGAGCCGGCGACGATCGCGATCAGCGGGGGCGCGGGCGCAGCCAGCGCCTTGCCCAGCGCCTCCAGTTCCGCCGCCATCAACGGCCCGGCACAGGCGACGCTCGCGTACCTGGCCGCGCCCTGGGTCGTGGCTTCGGCGCGGTGCGCGGTGCCGAAGGCGTCGTTGACATAGATGTCGCACAGCGCGGCGATGCGCCTGGCCAGCGCCTCGTCGTTCTGCTTCTCGCCCTTATTGAAGCGGCAGTTCTCCAGCAGCACCACCTTGCCGGGTTCCACTTCCACGCCGTCGAGCCAGTCGCGCTTGAGCGGCACTTCGACACCAAGCAGTCCGGACAGGTGGCGCGCCACCGGCGCGAGCGATTCGGCCTCGCTGAATTCTCCCTCCTTGGGGCGGCCGAAATGCGAGGTCAGCATCAGGCGCGCGCCGGCGGCGAGCGCAAAGCGGATGCCCGGCAGCGCCGCGCGTATACGCGTGTCGTCGCCGATCTTGCCGTCCTTCGCGGGCACGTTGAAATCCACGCGGATGAATACGCGCTTGCCGCGTAGATCGAGGTCGGTCATTTTCAGGATAGCCATGTCGTTCTCCTTGCAGAATAGACGTCGCCGCTAACCGGCTTGTTTCCTGCGCGCAAAGAATTCGCGCATCACCCGCTGCGGCTCACCGCTGGCATAAAGAGCTTTTTGCGCGTGCCTGGCCGCGGCGAGCGCGGCGTCAAAGCCCGGCTGCGACATTTCGCGCAAGCGTGCCTTGGTGGCGGCGTAGGCGGCCGCGGGCATTTGCGCCAGTTCGCGCGCGAGTCCGAGGGCGTGCGCGAGCACTTCGGCTTGCGCCACCAGATGATTGACCAGGCCGATTTCGTGCGCGCGCTCACCGGACAGCAGTTCGCCCGAAAGCGAAAGTTGCTGGTTGAGCGACAGCGGCAGCTGCAAACTCATCAGAAAGCTGCCGACGATGCTCGCCAGGCCGGCGCGGATTTCCGGCTGCCCGATGCGCAGGCCGGCATAGCCCACGCGCATATCGCAGCAAAGCGCGATCTGAAAGCCGGCGCCGGCCGCCACGCCGTTCAGCGCGGCGACCAGAGGCTTGTCGAAATCGCGCACAGACTGGTACATCCCGTGCTGGCGCAGCAGCCAGACCTCCACCTCATCCACGGCCAGATCCATTGCCTCGTGCAGATCCTGGCCGGCGCAAAACGCGCGCTCGCCGGCGCCTGCGATCACCGCCGCTTTCACTTCGGGATCCGCGGCCAGCCTACGCAGCGCCGTGGTGAGCGCTGCGCGCAAGCCGGCGTCGACTGCGTTCAGCGCCGCGGGGCGGTTGAGGATGAGCAGCGCGACGCCGTTGCGCCGTTCGATCAGTACCGGAGCCGCGGCGGCCACTGCCGCATCATTTCGCGTTCATGAACGCGACCGTCGTATCCAGCATGCGGTTGCTGAATCCCCATTCGTTGTCGTACCAGGAGGATACTTTCACCAGCGTGCCGTTAGACACCTTGGTCAGCGTGGAATCGAAAATGCTGGAATGCGGATTGTGGTTGAAGTCCACCGACACCAGCGGATCCTGGTTGTAGGCGAGTATGCCTTTCAGGCTGCCTGCCGCCGCCTCCTTCATCACCTGGTTTATTTCCTCCGCGCTGGTCGCGCGCTGGGCGACGAAGGACAGGTCGACCACGGAAACGTTGATCGTGGGCACGCGTATGGCGTAGCCGTCGAGCTTGCCGTTCAGTTCCGGCAGCACCAGGCCCACGGCCGCCGCCGCGCCGGTCTTGGTCGGGATCATGGACTGGGTGGCCGAGCGCGCGCGGCGCAGGTCTTCATGATAGACATCGGTCAGCACCTGGTCGTTGGTATAGGCGTGGATGGTGGTCATCAGGCCGCAGACCAGGCCGATCTTGTCGTGCAGCGGTTTGACCATGGGCGCTAGGCAGTTGGTGGTGCAGGACGCGTTCGAAATCACCGTGTGCGCGGCCTTCAGCACATTGTGGTTGACGCCGTAGACGACGGTGGCATCGACGTCCTTGCCGCCGGGGGCGGAGAGGACGACTTTCTTCGCGCCCGCCTTGAGGTGCGCGCCCGCCTTCTCCTTGCTGTTGAACAGGCCGGTGCATTCCATCACCACGTCCACGCCCATCTCGGCCCATGGGAGTTCAGCCGGATTGCGTACCGCGCAGACGCGGATCTTGTCGCCGTTGACGACCATGAATTCGCCCTCGACCGCGACCGTGCCGGGGAACTTGCCGTGGGTCGTGTCATAGCGGGTCAGGTGGGCATTGGTCTGGGCGTTGCCCAGGTCGTTGACGGCGACGAACTGGATATCGTGCTTTTTGCCACCCTCATAGAACGCGCGCAGGATGTTGCGTCCGATGCGGCCGTAGCCATTGATTGCGACTTTGATGGTCATAATTCGCTCCTAAGAGTCCATAACATAACGACTAGATACCCACCTTGTTCTCCCGAATGTGCCTGCGGCAACAGGGCTTGCGCGATCGACCCTGCGGAGGCACCGTGAGCCACGGGCTCACTGGGCACAGACGCAGATATACACGGATCGATACAGACTTTGTTTGAGCAGGATCAATCCGCGGGAACCTGACAGGATACGCTCAGATCACGCTTTTCACCGCCGCAACCACATTGTCCGCGGTAAAACCAAAATACTTGAACAGCTCCGGACCCGGAGCGGATTCGCCATAGCGGTCGATTCCGATCACGGCCCCGTCCAGACCCACGTATTTGCGCCAGTAGTCGGACACGCCCGCCTCGACTGCGACGCGCGGTACGCCGCGCGGCAGGACGGCGTCGCGATAAGCGGCGTCCTGGCGGTCGAAAACACTGGTCGACGGCATGGATATCACGCGCGCGCGCACGCCTTCTTCTGCGAGTCTGGCATGCGCACCCATGGCGAGTTGCACTTCCGAGCCGGTCGCCAGAATCAGCGCTTGCGGCGCACCCGCGCAATCCGCCAGCACATAGGCGCCGCGCGCGATCCCGGCGAGCGCCGCGGCGTCGCGCTTCTGGAACGGCAGGTTCTGGCGCGAGAACACCAGCGCGCTGGGGCCATCGCGGCGTTCGACCGCGCTGATCCAGGCCTGCGCCGATTCCACGGTATCGCAGGGCCGCCACAGGTCCAGGCCGGGCATCAGCCGCAGGCTAGCGACGTGCTCGACCGACTGGTGGGTGGGGCCGTCCTCGCCCAGGCCGATCGAGTCGTGGGTGAACACGAACACATTGCGCAGCTTCATCAACGCCGCCATGCGCAGCGCATTGCGCGCGTAGTCGGAGAAGGTGAGGAAAGTACCGCTGAACGGCAGCAAGCCGCCGTGCAGCGCCATGCCGTTGGTGATGGCCGCCATGCCGAACTCGCGCACGCCATACGACACGTAATTGCCGCCGCCGCTCGCCGTAACCGGCTTCGCGGCCGACCAGTTGGTGAGGTTGGACCCGCTGAGGTCGGCCGAGCCGCCGACGAATTCGGGCAGCACCGGGGCCAGGCCCTCGATCGCGTTCTGCGAAGCCTTGCGCGTGGCGACAGTCTCCGCCCTGGCGCTGATCTGCATCAGCAGGCCGCCGCAATGCGCCTTCCAGTTCGCCGGCAATTCGCCCGCCGTGCGCCGCCGGAACTCGCGCGCGAGATCGGCATGCTGGCGCTCGTAGGCAGCGTAGCGCTCGCTCCATGCGCCCTCGAGCGCAGCGCCGCGCGCTCGCGCATCCCAGCCATCGTAGACGCTCTGCGGCACCTCGAACGGCGGGTGGTTCCAGCCGATCGCCGCGCGCGTGGCCGCAACCTCTTCGGCACCGAGGGCCTCGCCGTGCGCCTTGGCGGTACCGGCACGCTTGGGCGAGCCCCTGCCGATGACCGTCTTGCAGCAGATCAGGCTGGGCCGGTCCGACACCGACTTGGCCGCGCCGATCGCCCGGTCCACTGCATCGACATCGTGGCCGTCCACCGCCGCGATGACGTTCCAGCCATAGGCTTCGAAGCGCCCGGGCGTATCGTCGGTGAACCAGCCCTGCACCTTGCCGTCGATGGAGATGCCGTTGTCGTCGTAGAGCGCGATCAGCTTGTTCAGGCGCAGCGTACCGGCGAGCGAGCAGACCTCGTGCGAAATGCCCTCCATCAGGCAGCCGTCGCCGAGGAACACATAGGTATGGTGGTCCACGACGCTCAGCCCCGGCCGGTTGAACTCGGCGGCGAGCAGGCGCTCTGCGAGCGCCATGCCGACTGCGTTGGCGATGCCCTGTCCCAGCGGCCCGGTGGTGGTTTCCACACCCGGGGTCACGCCGACTTCCGGATGGCCCGGCGTCTTCGAGTGCAGCTGGCGAAAGCGCCGCAACTCTTCCATCGGCAAGGCATAGCCGGTCAGGTGCAGCAGGGAATAGAGCAGCATCGAGCCGTGGCCGTTGGACAGCACGAAGCGGTCGCGGTCCGGCCAGTGCGGGTCGGCCGGGTTGTGCCGCAGATGACGGCTCCACAATGCGAGCGCGATTTCCGCCATGCCCATGGGCATGCCCGGGTGGCCGGAGTTGGCTGCCTGTACTGCGTCCATGGAAAGGGCGCGGATGGCGTTGGCTAGGTCTTTGCTGGTGGTTTTCATGGCGGGCGGGAAGGAGGGAAGGTGGGATTATCGTCGATGCGGGGCGTTTTTTCCAATGCGCCCGCCGAAAACGGCGCGATGCGCGAGGCGGTGCCGCGCCTAGGAGCGGCGCCTGCGGTCCATGAGCTGCAGGATCATCGGCGTGAATATCAGCTGCATCGCCAGCTCCATCTTGCCCCCGGGCACGACGATGATATTGGGCCGCGACATGAACGAATCGTGCAGCATGGTGATCAGGTAGGGCAGGTCGATTCCCTTGGGATTGGCAAAGCGGATTACCAGGAAACTCTCGTCCGCGCTGGGGATGTCGCGCGCAATGAACGGATTCGAAGTGTCGACCGTGGGCACGCGCTGGAAATTGATATGCGTCTGCGCGAACTGCGGCACGATGTAATTCACGTAATCGGGCATGCGCCGCAATATGGTATCCACCACGGCCTCGGTGGAGTAACCGCGCGTCGCCTTGTCGCGATGCAGCTTCTGGATCCATTCCAGATTGATCGTGGGCACCACGCCCACCAGCAGGTCGGCGTGGCGCGCCACGTTGACTTTTTCGGTGACCACCGCCCCGTGCAAGCCCTCGTAGAACAGCAGGTCGGTGCCCTGCGGCACTTCCTCCCAGGGCGTGAACGTGCCCGGCTCCTGCCCGAAGGGCGCGGCCTCGGCCTCGTTGTGCAGATACTTGCGGCAGCGGCCGCCGCCGCGCTCGCCATAGCTCGCGAAAAGCGCCTCCAGTTCCTCGAACAGATTGGCTTCCGCGCCGAAATGGCTGAAGTGGTTGTTGCCGCTTTTCGCCGCCTTGGCCATCGCCGTTTTCATCGCCTTGCGATCGTAGCGGTGGAACGCGTCGCCCTCGATGATCGCGGCGTTGATCTGCTCGCGGCGGAAAATGTGCTGGAAGGTGCGCGTCACCGAGGTGGTGCCGGCGCCGGAGGAGCCGGTGATTGCAATGACCGGGTGCTTGATTGACATGGTTTGCCCTTCTCGTTCTGTGGTGCCGGCCGGCGCTCGCTACTGCACGAACAGCGAGCGCGTGTTGAACAGTGGCGAAGTGTACGGCTGGTCCACGCCGCGGTCGTGCTCGCCATGATAGCGCGCGATGCGCTCGACCTCGTCCCTGGAGCCGAGGATCACCGGCGCGCGTTGGTGCAGGCCCTCCGGCCGGACTTCGAGGATGCGCCCGCGTCCGGTCGATGCCGCGCCCCCGGCCTGCTCGACCAGGTAGGCCATCGGGTTCGCCTCGTACAGCAGGCGCAGGCGCCCGGCTTTGGCCGGGTCCTTGCTGTCCTTGGGGTACATGAACAGGCCGCCGCGCATCAGGATGCGGTGCACTTCGGCGACGAAGGAGGCGATCCAGCGCATGTTGAAGTCCTTGGCGCGCGGCCCGCTCCTGCCGGCCAGGCATTCCGAAATGTAGCGCTTCACCGGCGGTTCCCAGAAGCGCTCGTTGGAGGCGTTGATGGCGAACTCGCTCGTCTCGGCCGCAATGCGCAGCCCGGGATGGGTGAGAATGAACTCGCCGATTTCCCGGTCCAGGGTAAACCCGTGCACACCGTGGCCTAGGGTGAGCACCAGCATCGTGGTCGGACCGTAGATCGCATAGCCGGCGCAGACCTGCTCGGCGCCCGGGCGCAGAAAATCCTTCGCCGTGGGCTCGGCCACGCCTTCGCCGCAGCGCAGCACCGAAAAGATCGAGCCCACCGCGCCATTGACGTCGATGTTGCTCGACCCGTCCAGGGGATCGAAAGCGAGCAGGTAGCGCCCGCGCGGAAACTGCGCCGGAATCGCGCACACCGCCTCCAGTTCTTCCGAGACCATGGCGGCGAGGTGCCCGCCCCATTCGTTGGTGCGCAGAAATATGTCGTTCGCCATCACGTCGAGCTTCATCTGCCGCTCGCCCTGGACGTTTTCCCCCGCCGCCGCGCCGTGCACCCCGGCGAGCGCGCCCTTGCCGATGAGGTAGGCGATGCGCTTGCAGGCAAGCTGGATGTCGTTCAGCAGCGCCGTGAATCCTCCCGTGGCGCCGCTGTACTTGCGCTGCTCGCCGATGATGAATTCGGTGAGCGTACTCTTGAGCGGCATATCCCTCCCTCCCAGGTCCGTCGTTATGCCGCAGCCGGCCGCTGCGCCGCGGCGTGCAGTTGCTGCAGCCGCTCGAGCGTAAGATACGGCCCGCCGGCCCGCCGCGCGTCCTCGTCGGCAAGCGGGGCATCCGCGTCGCCCAGGCTGCGCAACAACAGATCCGCCCCGCTGTAGTCCTGCCCCTCGCTCCAGGCGGTGGGCGTGACCACGGTGTAGAGCCCAGCGGCTTTCGCCGACACAAGTCCGTTGACCGAGTCCTCGAACGCAATGCAGTCGCTCGCCGGCAGGCGCAGCATGCCTAGCGCCCGGGTATAGATGTCGGGCGCCGGCTTTTTGTTCGATACCACATCGCCGCAGGCGAGCGCCTCGAACCAGTTCCATGCATCGGCGCCGAACTGCGCGCCGATAAGCGCCGAGACGTTGGCCGAGGTCGTGGTCGAGGCGATGCCGAGGCGCACCCCGGCCGCGCGCGCCTCGCCGATGAGCCGTGCCACCCCGGGGCGCAGCGGCGCGCGGCCGTCGGCGATCAGCTCGCCGTAGATGCGCGTCTTGCTGGCGTGGATCAGCTGCACCATGCGCCTGAGCCGGGCCTTCTCCTGCGGTTCCAGCCGCAGCGATTCGATGTACACCGCGATGCGCTCTTTGCCGCCTGAGGTGCGCAACAGCTCGGCATACTCGCGCTGACCCCAGTCCCAGGCGAGGTCGTGCTCCAGGAACGCCGCGTTGAAGGCCTGGCGGTGGGTTTCCTCGGTATCGGCGATGGTGCCGTCGACGTCGAATATCAGCGCCCTGATGTTCATGTACGTTCCCCCCTGCGCATGCCGCTAGACCGTCTTGCCGCGAAACACGACCATGGCCGCGCCCTGGGTCTGCTTCAGCTTGTCATACGCGACGAGGCGCACGTGGTTGTCCGGATTGGCCTTGTGACAGGCCGCGGCCTCCGCCAGGACGCGGTCGACGTCGGTCTCGCCGAACAGCGGCAGCTTCCACATGTACCAGTAGTCGTCCATCAGGTGCGAGGGCTCGGTGTGCTCCAGCGCCGGGGTCCAGCCGCGCCCGACGATGAATTCGACCTGCTTGCGGATGCGTTCCGGCGTCATCGCCGGCAGATAGGAAAAGGTGCCGAATTTGCGGCTGGACGGATCCGACAGCCGCGATTTGTAGTCCCGCATTTCACTCATGTGCTTGCTCCCAGGAATATGCCGGCGCGGCTCAGGCGTGCATCGTGTCGAGCTTGTCGACGGTGTCGAATTCGAACTTGATTTCCTTCCAGGTTTCCATCGCAGCCTTGAGCTCCGGGCTGTTCCTGGCCGCCGCGAGCAGTATCTCCTTGCCTTCCTTTTCCACCTGGCGGCCCTGGTTGCGCGCTTCCACGCAGGCCTCCAGCGCAACACGGTTGGCGCAGGCGCCCGCAGCATTGCCCCAGGGATGTCCGAGGGTGCCGCCGCCGAACTGCATCACCGAATCATCGCCGAAAATGGCCACCAGCGCTGGAATATGCCAGACGTGGATGCCGCCGGAGGCCACCGGAAACAGGCCCGGCATGAAGCCGAAGTCCTGATCGAAAAAGAGTCCGCGGGCGCGGTTCTCGGGTATGAATTTCTCGCGCATCAGGTCGATCCAGCCCAGCGTCGCCTCGCGGTCGCCCTCGAGCTTGCCCACCACGGTGCCCGAATGCAGGTGGTCGCCGCCGGATAGCCGCAGGCATTTCGCCAGCACGCGGAAGTGGATGCCATGGTGGCGGTCGCGGTCGAGCACCGCGTGCAGCGCGCGGTGCACGTGCAGCAGCACGCCGTTGTTGCGGCACCAGTTGGCGAGCCCGGTATGCGCGCAGAATCCGCCGGTGAGGAAGTCGTGCATGATGATCGGCATGGCGAGCGACTTGGCGTGCTCGGCGCGCTTGTACATCTCCTCCGGCGTGGGCGCCGTGACATTCAGGTAGTGGCCCTTGCGCTCGCCGGTCTCGGCCTCGGCTTTTTTCACGGCCTCGGCGACGAAATCGAAGCGCTGGCGCCAGCGCATGAACGGCTGCGAGTTGACGTTCTCGTCGTCCTTGGTGAAGTCCAGGCCCCCGCGCAGGCATTCATACACGGCGCGGCCGTAGTTTTTCGCCGACAGGCCCAGCTTGGGCTTGATGGTGCAGCCCAGCAGCGGCCGGCCGTATTTGTTCATGATGTCGCGCTCGACCGCGATGCCGTGCGGCGGGCCGCCGCAGGTCATGACGTAGGCGAGCGGAAAGCGCACATCCTCCAGCCGCAGCGCGCGGATCGCCTTGAAACCGAACACGTTTCCGGCCAGCGAAGTGAGCACGTTGACCACCGAACCCTCCTCGAACAGGTCGATGGGGTAGGCAATGAAAGCGTAAAAGCAGCTCGGGTCGCCGGGCACGTCCTCGATGCGGTAGGCGCGGCCCTTGTAGTGTTCGAGATCGGTCAGCAGATCGGTCCACACCGTGGTCCAGGTGCCGGTGGAGGACTCCGCCGCCACCGCCGCGGCGGCCTCCTCGCGCGGCACGCCTTCCTGCGGCGTGATCTTGAAACAGGCCAGCAGGTCGGTGTCCTTCAGTGGATAGTCCGGTTCCCAGTAGGTATGCCGGTAGTCTTTCACGCCGGCGCTGTAGGTACTGCCAGTCTTGCGCATCTTTGCCTCCGCTCTGTGTCTGTATCAATCCGAGGGGTAGGCTCCCCTTCGGGCGTCCGTTGATCGTCCCGCAGCATCATGACTTTAGCTGCGGATCACCGGTAGTTGTTGATTTGCCGCACAGCGTAGCCGCGCAAATACATAAATCATAGTCACATCTTCTTATTTGTATGATAAGTTAATACTGATGCATTTAACAGGCCGGGGGTCATGACGCTGAGGCACGCCACGCTGCGCCAGTTGCAGGTATTCGAGGCGGTCGCGCGCAAGCTGTCGTTCTCGCGCGCGGCGGCGGAACTGCACCTCACCCAGCCAGCCGTATCGATGCAGGTGAAGCTGATGGAAGAGCACGCCGGACTGCCCCTGTTCGAGCGCCTGGGCAAAAAGATCTTCCTGACCGAAGCGGGGGCCGAGCTGCATCAGCACAGCCGCGTCATCGCCCAGCAACTGCGCGACGCCGACGAAGCGCTTGCCGCGCGCAGGGGCCTGTCGCAGGGACGGCTGCTGATCACCATGGTGAGCACCGCGAAATACTTCGTGCCGCCGCTGCTGGCGCGCTTCCTCGGACAGCACCCCGGCGTCACGGTAAAGCTTTCCGCGAACAACCGCGAGGTCGTGCTGAAGCAGCTCGCCGACAACGAAGTCGACCTTGCCATCATGGGGCGCACGCCCGAGGGCATGGACGCCGTGGCCGAACCCTTCGCGCGCCACCCGCACGTCATCATCGCCGCTCCCGCGAATCCGCTCGCGAAAAAGCGCCGCATTCCGCTCGCGCGCCTCGCCCAGGAGACGTTCCTGATACGCGAGCCCGGCTCGGGCACGCGCGCTCTGCTCGAGCGCCTGTTCGCCGAGCACCGCCTGCCGCTCAACGTCAGCATGGAAATGGCCAGCAACGAAACCATCAAGCAGGCGGTGCAGGCGGGCATGGGCGTCAGCCTGCTGTCGCTGCACACCATAGAACTCGAGCTGAAGACGCGGCGCCTGGTCGTGCTCGACGTGCAGGGCCTGCCCATCGTACGCGACTGGCATGTGGTGCATCTGGCCGCCAAGCGCCTGTCTCCGGTGGCGCAGGCGTTCCGGGAGTTTCTGCTGTCCACCGCGGGCAAGCTCGTCCCGGAAAAGTGAAACAGCCGACGCTAGCCACTATAATGGCGCGTTGCAGCGAAACTAGAGGAGATAAAAAATGGCAAAAGTCGCATTCCTCGGCCTCGGCGTCATGGGATTTCCGATGGCCGGCTATCTGGCCAAGAACGGCCACGAGGTCACAGTCTACAACCGCACGCGCGCCAAGGCGGACGCCTGGGTGGCCAAGTACGGCGGCAAGGCGGCCGACACCCCCAAAGCTGCCGCCCAGGGTGCGTCCATCGTGTTTTCCTGCGTGGGCGACGATCCCGACCTGCGCGCGGTGACGGTGGGCGCAAATGGCGCGTTCGAGAGCATGGCTAAAGACAGCATTTATGTCGACCACACCACCGCGTCGGCCAATATCGCGCGCGAACTGTACGCTGAGGCGGCCAAAAAAGGGATCCACTTCATCGATGCGCCGGTGTCCGGCGGGCAGGCGGGCGCGGAGAACGGCGCGCTCACCGTCATGTGCGGCGGTGCAGCCGCGCCATTTGAAACAGCCAAACCGGTCATCGCCCATTTCGCCAAGGCGGTGACGCTGCTCGGACCCTCGGGCGCGGGGCAGCTGACCAAGATGGTCAACCAGATCTGCATCGCCGGCCTGGTCCAGGGCCTGTCCGAGGGCATCAATTTCGCCCTCAAGGCGGGGCTGGATGCGAAGCAGGTGCTGGATGTGATCGGCAAGGGCGCGGCCCAGTCCTGGCAGATGGACAACCGCGGCAAGACCATGGTCGAGGACAAGTTCGATTTCGGCTTTGCCGTGGACTGGATGCGCAAGGACCTGCGTATCGCGCTGGAAGAATCGAACAAGAACGGCGCGCCGCTGCCGGTCACCGAAATCGTCAACGGCTATTACGGCGAAATTCAGAAAATGGGCGGCGGGCGCTGGGACACCTCCAGCCTGATCCGGCGCCTCAGAAAAGCATAGGCTCGGTGCCGATCGAGGGCCGGAGCACACCGCGATGATGCCATTCAGCGCGCCCGAGGCCTATGTCGGCGGCGCGCTCGATGCAGGCGAGCCCGGCGACGACAGCCTGTGCTTCGTGTTCCAGCAAACCTCGCTGCTCGTTGCCGAAGGATCGAAAACTGCGCAGCTGCCCGGGCACGGGGAGCTTGCCGGCCTCGGCGCGGCGCCCTTGCGGCGCCTGTATCTGGGTACCCTGGGCGGGCGCGGCTGCTACGCCTTCGAATATGGCGCCGATACGCAACCGCCAGCGGACCTGCTGTGGCAGGGACTGCGCGCGCTCTACGGCAGGTTGGACGACGACCTGTTCGCGCTGGCGGGACGCGCGCTGCAGTACATCGACTGGGACCGCACCCATCTATACTGCGGGCGATGCGGCACGCCCACGCGGCATCGAGCCCATGAGCGCGCGCGCGAATGCCCCGAATGCGCACAGATCGTCTATCCGCGCATCGCACCCGCGGTGATGTGCCTGATCAGGCGCGGGCGCGAAATTCTGCTCGCACGCTCGCCGCGCTTTGCGCCCGCCATGTACAGCGCCCTCGCCGGCTTCGTCGAACCGGGCGAGTCCCTGGAGCAATGTCTCGCGCGCGAGGTGCTGGAGGAGACCGGGGTGCGCGTCGCCAATGTGCGCTATTTCGCCAGCCAGCCCTGGCCGTTTCCGCATTCGCTCATGATCGCCTTCGTCGCGGACTACGCCGGCGGCGAAATCTCCCCTGCTCCGGACGAAATCGAGGACGCGCAGTGGTTCGACATCGATGCGCTGCCCAGACTCCCGAACCGGATTTCGATCGCGCGCCGGCTGATCGACGGCGTCGTGGCGCAGATGCGCGCGTCTTGATTATCGCCCTGCGCCGCCAGCAACAAAGGGCCGGGCCGGGCGGCGCGGGCGCAGACGGCTAGGGATGCGGCCCCCAGGGTGCCGCAAGCATGAGTTGTACGTTTTGCGTCTTCACCAGCGGCCGCAGCTGCTTTGCGAAAGCCATGAATTCCGCGTTTTCGAACAGGCGCTTCCAGAACGCCCGGCGCGCGTCATCGCTGTCGAAACGCCAGAGGTGTACGAGTTGATGCAGATCGCCGGTGTCGCTGATGAAATAGCCGATCAGATTCCCGCCAAATCCCCCCGCTTCCAGAGCCGGCCATCCCTGTGAGGTGTAGAGGCGGATCACTTCGGACATCTGTCCTACGGTGACCGAATAGGTTCGCTTTTCATAGATCGTCGTCATTTCCCTGTCCTTTCGTGCTTGCGCCTATCGTATCGGGGGAAGGGCAGACCGCCGCCGGCAAGAATTGGATTGCACGTATCGGTGGCAGCGCAGGCCCCATTCAGCAATCCGGGACTTGCTGCGGTGGATTTGATGCCGTATCAACGTCCCGGTACGGCAGCGGCGCGCTGACCTGGGCGCCCTGCCGCTTTATCCATCGCCCTCGGCTGCGACCCGATGTTGGACCGCTGGCACATGCTTGCCAATCTACGCGACGGTACTCATACATCGCCGGCTAGCGCTTGAGCATATCGTTAGTCATCACTCTCCACTTCCTCCACCGCTCCGGGTTGAATACTACGACTGTTGCGGTGGAATTGGCAAAGGACTGTTTCAGCTTGCATTGCCTGACTGGCGCCTGAGCGCTTCGTCGCTTATGATAACGAATCACCCGCGCTGGACCACAGGCGTGGTGCCTCGTGTACAAATGCGACCGAATGGAGCGAAAGGACTGCATATGTTAGCCAATGCCCCCGTTACGACCATGCTCCCCGTAATCGACATGGAGCGAGCGAGAGCGTTCTACGAACGATGCCTGGGATTGACGCCCAGCGGCTTGCGGCCCGACGGCAAGTTCATCTATCGGGTTGGTGGTAGTACGCTCGCGCTCTTCCCGAAGCCGGAGGGTACAAGAGCCGAGCATACGGCGATCAGCTTCCAAGTCGCAGACATCGCCGCAAGCGTCGCCGAACTGAAGATGGCGGGCGTGGTATTCGAGAACTACGACCTTCCAGGATTCAAGACGGTGGATCACGTTTGCGTTCTCGGCGCGGAGAAGGCAGCTTGGTTCAAAGACACAGAAGGCAACTACCTCTGTATTCATGAGGATCTCGCGTAGAGCGGCACAGCGTTTCCGCGACACCTAAGGTGGGACATGACGGGCGTCCAAGAGGCCTGGCGTTTTGGAAGTCCGCTCGATGGACTGGTCAGAAATCGTATGCACCGGAAATGAGGACGACAGTTTCTATCGTAGCCCGTCACCGGCGCGGGAGACCACGCAAGTTACACGGGACGCGGCGGTTGCGGGCGTCCTGTGCACGAGCGGGTTAGGGGCGCTCTTCGCGGCTCCGCTTTGTAGCAAGGGTCCGGACCTTTCGTTCATACGACTCCAGTTCTCGGAACGAGACGATTCTTCTTGCGCGGTACCGGGCGTACTCGTATATGAACTCCTGCGCGCTCGCGTACGGCCCGGCTATGTGCCCGGGGCGCTTGGAGTCGGCAAAGAAGTAGTGTTGGCCGGCCTGCTTGAAAGTCACGACCCAGTGCCTGCGCAGTGTGTTGCCTCCGATATACACGGGGTCGAACTCGATCATCACGTACGCGGGCTTGGTCTCGGGATCCACGACGCGGAGCGTCTCTACGGCAAAGCGCGCGAGATCGACGCAAACCCCATTGGGTGTGGAGAAGAAATCCTCGGGGCTAATGATCGGCAGGCGCGCATTCATGGTGCGCTGGGTCTCTGACAACTGCATGGCGCGCGCCGCGTTGTACTGAAACTTGGCGCCAATCCAGGCGTTGACGTCGCCGGCGTTGCGCCAGAGCTTGAGCGCTTCGCCATACGACGATACCTCCTTAAACAAGTACCCCGGCGCACCGCGAACGTCGGGGGCGTCTGACCCCGGATCGTCTGCGCTCGGAACAAAGCTACAAGCCGCCAGTAAGGTGGCGATCAATGCGGCGATGATGATTCGCACGGTGTCTCCTGAACGTAGCTGACGTTCGCGCTGAGCGGCGCTCGCAGAGCGCCTGCTCGAACGCAGAGCGCCTGCTCGAACAATGTTAGGCGCCGGCACTTGAAGGAACGATCCCGTATTTTGCGAGAACACGCCTTGCCTCCTCGGGCCCTCTTGCCATATGAGCATGCATCCCCAGTTTCATCGCCGCATCGATGTTCTGCAAGCCGTCATCCAGAAACAGGACGTCCGACGGCGAGAGGCCCATTCCTTCGAGCGCGACCAGGAATGCCCCAGTGGCGGGTTTCAAACATCCAATCTGGTGTGACAGATACGTCTGGTCGAACCGGTCCACTAAACCCATTTCCCGGATCTTATCCCAATGCACTGCACTCGTATTGCTGAGCGCAGCCACGTGGTAGGTGTCCGGAATCTCGTCCAGCAGCTGCAGCGCGCCTGGCAAGAGCCCCGTCGGCCAGTTGCAGAAATCCTGCAGGAAGCACTCGGCGGTGACTGGCAATCCGAGGTCCGCTACGACGCCAGTTGCGAACGTTGCGGCATCTATCTTCCCGGTTTCGTGCGCCACGACCGACGGCGATGCGATCCACATTGCGTGGAGAGCCTCCTGCCGGGGCTCAACGCCGAGCAGCCTCGCCATCGACGGCACCCCGTCGAGCGCTACAAGCACCCCGCCAATATCGAAGAGAATGCCCGCGATCTTGTGGCCCATGCTCTGAGTGCGCTTAACGTTGTGCTCTGCGGCGGGCTGCCGCGGTGTCAGGAAATGTTGCGCCACTTCCGGCCCGTCCGCAGCAGCTAAAGTTAGGGCGCGACATCACCGGACTTACTTAACGGTCGATGATGGAATATTGGGGCTTGCAGGATTGACTGTGACTGTGCGCATTGCAGGGGACACTACAAGGTCCATGTCTTCCATGGGCACGGCCCCCAAGAGAACTTCGTCGCCAAGAACCAGTGCCCCCGTAAAGCACGCGCGGTCTCCGAAGCGCACTTCAACCGGGCCAACGTATGCACACAAGCGCTTTGATCCATCAGCTGTAGTCACTTCACGCTCGTAAAGCTGCTCGAGGCGAAGCTGGATGGCAATATGCTCAGGAACACACAGATGCAACGCCCCCGTATCAACCAACGCGTGCGTTTCAACCGGCCGCAGCTCAGGATGACGAGGATTCTTCAGAGTGATGTTTGTATGCACAAGGCCCATAAACTTCATGATCCCACTCGGCAGTGAGGTCGTCAAATTCCGCGTTCTAACGAACAGGCTTTTATCCGCGGTGCACCAGCATGGCGGATAAAGCATGTTGAACTGAACCGCTGGATTCGAAGCGGGTTGGTTTGGGAATTGAATCAGGTCGATGCCGGCCATGCGCTGCCAGAAGGCTTCGAGGGACTCCGGGGCCGTGGCCGGTGCCGGGGTGCTTGGGGCCGCCAATGCAAGGCGCGCGCGGGTGAGCTTGGTGTGCTTGCCGCGATTTCCGAGCAGCCCATAGTGGCGTGTTCGCATGAACCCCTTCGGGAGTACATGGAGCAAGAAACGGCGGATGAATTCCGAGGGCTCCAGCGCCATCACCTGGCGCCGGTTGTCCAGTTAGGCGCCCATAAAGCGAAAATCCGTCTCCGGTTTCCTGCCGCCGACGATATCCGCAATCGCGGCGCCCGAGCCGCAGGCCATGGTCCAGCCCAGGGTGCCGTGGCCGGTATTCAAATACAGATTGGGATAGCGCGTGCGGCCGATGCAGGGTACGCCTCCGGGCGTCGCCGGCCGCAGTCCGGCCCAGAACTCGGCTTCCTGCGGCCTGCCTGCTTGCGGAAACAGTTCGAACGTGCGCCGGACGATGGCCTGGCAGCGGACCTCGTTGATCGCGGTGTCGTAGCCGGCGAGCTCGGCCGTGCCGGCCACGCGCAGGCGCTTGCCCAGGCGCGACATGACCAGCTTGTGGGCGCCGTCGCTCACGCTGATCTGCGGCGCCACGTCCTCAGGCGCGAGCGGCAGCGTGATCGAATAGCCTTTCAGCGGATAGACGGGAAGCGCAATGCCCAATGGCCGCAACAGCAGCGGGCTGTAGCTGCCCAGCGCCACCAGATAGGCATCGGCCGCGACCGTCCCGCCCCGGTCCAGGCGCACGCGCGCGATGCGCCCGCCCTCGGCCTCGAGGCCCTCGATGCGCCTGCCGTAGCGAAAGCGCACGCCGCGCTGCGCGCACAATCGCGCCAGTTCCCGGGTGAACTGGTGCGCGTCGCCCGAGGCGTCGGCCGCCGCCCATACGCCGCCCGCGATGGCCGCGCGGCTGGAGGACAGTGCGGGTTCAAGCTGCACGCATTCGGCCGCGCCGAGCACGCGCAGGTCGATGCCATGCTGGCGTTCGAGGTCTGCGGACGCGACGGCCTGGTCCAGGGCGCGCTGATCCTGATACAGGCGCAGGATGCCGCGCGACTGCTGCTCGAACTCGATTCCGGTTTCGGCGCACAGCGCCTGAAGCTGCGCCCGGCTGTAGCGGTTGATGGCGGCGATCTGCGCCGCATTGCGCCGCGTGCGCGCGGGCAGGCACTCGCGCAAAAAGGCCAGGCCCCAGGCCCATTGATAAGGGTCGGCGCGCAAGCGAAACAGCATGGGCGAATCTTCGCGCCCGAGCCATTTGAGCACCTGCCAGGGCGTGGACGGGTTGGCCCAGGGCTCGGCGTGGCTGGTCGATATCTGTCCGCCGTTGGCGAAACTGGTTTCCATCGCCGCCGCGTCCTGGCGGTCGATGAGCGTGACCTCGTGTCCGGCGCGGGCCAGATACCAAGCGCTCGTCACGCCGATTACGCCGGCGCCCAATACTGCGATTTTCATGATCTGTGTGGGCCGGCGCCCGGCCGCGTCGACGCAAGCCGGCTGCCCGCCGCTGCTAGGAGCCTTGCGGCCGGTCTGCCACTTAGCCGGGGTAAGCGACCACTTCCTGGCGCTGCTCGCCCAGTCCCTGTATGCCCAGGTTCATCACGTCGCCGGGTTTGAGCCACACCGGTTCCGGCTTCATGCCCATTCCCACCCCGGGCGGGGTGCCGGTAGTGATGATGTCACCGGGCATCAGCGTCATATATTGGCTGACGTAGGACACCAGCTTGGCCACGCCGAAGATCATGGTGCGGGTATTGCCCTTTTGCATGCGCCGGCCGTTCAAGTCCAGCCACATGTCCAGGTTCTGCGGATCGCGGATTTCGTCGGTAGTCACCAGCCAGGGGCCGATCGGGCCGAAGGTATCGCAGCCCTTGCCCTTGTCCCACTGGCTGGACTGCAGCTGGAAGCCGCGCTCGGACACGTCGTTCACGATGCAATAGCCGGCAACGTAGTCGATCGCCTTGTCTTCGGACACGTACTGCGCCTTCTTGCCGATGACCACGCCCAACTCGATCTCCCAATCGGTCTTGGTCGAGCGCTTGGGCAGTACCACCTTGTCGTTCGGGCCATTGATCGAGGTGGTGGCTTTCATGAACACGATGGGCTCGGGCGGGAAGGCCATGCCCACTTCCTGCGCGTGATCCGCGAAGTTCAGCCCGATGGCAACGAATTTGGAAATCCCCACATAGGGCACGCCCAGGCGCGGCTCGCCTTTCACCAGCGGCAGCGTCTCCGCCTTGATTTTGCGCAGCTTCGCCAGTCCTGCCGGCGAGATGGTCCCCTGGTCGATCTGGTCCACCACGGCGGAAAGCTCGCGGATGTTGCCCTGGGCATCGATCATCCCCGGCTTCTCGAAGCCGTTCTTACCGTAACGACAAAGTTTCATGTTTTCTCCGTTTCTAGGGGCCCGGACTTAAAAGCAGGGTATTTCACTCAAGAATTTTGCGTATTTTACTTAGCAATTACCAAATTCCCAACTGTTTCCACGGATTTTTCCGCTCTCCCGCGGGTTTTCCGGCCATTCGCTCCGGTTCGGCCCGCGATCGAGGCGTCAACACGGCAAACTTACCTGCAACTGCGCCCTGAATCGATGCGCACGGACCTCAAATCGTCATCCCGCCGTCCACCGAGAACGTGGTCCCGGTGGCAAAGCTGGATTCGTCCGAGGCGAGGTAAATGAACAACGGCACCATGTCCTCGACCGTACCCAGCCGGCCCATGGGCTGGCGCGCGATGAAATCCTTGCGCGCCTGCACCGGGTCGGGAAACGAGTTGATACGGTCCGCCAGCGAAGGCGTGTCGATCGTGCCCGGACATACCGCATTGCAACGTATGCCCTGTTTGACGAAATCTGCCGCGATAGACTTGGTCAGTCCGATCACCGCAGCCTTGGATGTGCCGTAGACACAGCGATTGGGCAGTCCTTTGATGGTCGAGGCTATCGAAGCCATGTTGATGATCGAGCCGTTTTTTCTTGCCAGCATGCCCGGCAGAAACGCGCGCGATACGAGGTACATGGAGCGCACGTTCACGTTCATGCTGAAATCCCAGTCGGCCGGCGTGCAATCGAGCACGCTGCCATGGTGCACATAGCCGGCGCAGTTGAGCAGGACGTCAATCGCCCCGACTTCGGCGGCAAGTTTCGCGATCGCCTGCTCATCGGTGGCGTCGAGCTGCCGTGTGGCGATGCCGGCGACGCCGGCAAGTTCGTCCAGAGGTCCTGAATTGAGGTCGGTCGCCCAGACCTTCGCCCCCTCCCCGGCAAATGCAAGGGCTGCGGCCTTGCCCATGCCCTGCCCCGCCGCCGTAACGAATGCCGTCTTGCCCGCCAGCCTGCCGCTCATTGAATTCTCCCGATGTTTGACAAATGATACGCGCAAAAACTATCGCGGCCAAAATACGGCCGCGCTGCTGCGTCGCAGCATAGCTGAATTGCCGCCTGTACACCAGATCACGAGCGCAAAATTGGTCCGACCACTTGACCAGGGTCCCGGCGCGCGGCTATGCTTGCCTCCCGTCAGCGTTTCGCACAACAAGCAAAAAATTCATGCCGCTGCAGACCGTCGAACCGCGCCGCTTGTACCGCCAGATCGCCGACCAGATCGGCGTGCTGATCAGCGAAGGCGAATACACCGCGGGCTCGCGCCTGCCGGCCGAGCGCGATCTGGCGAAACAGCTCGGCGTTTCCCGGCCCTCGGTGCGCGAGGCGCTGATCGCGCTTGAGGTCGAGGGTCTGCTCGACGTGCGCGTGGGTTCGGGCATCTATGTGACGCACCCCGGAAAACGGCGGCAGCGCGATGCGCTGCAAGGCGCGTCGGGGCCGTTCGAGGTCATACACGCGCGCTGGCTGATCGAGAGCGAATGCGCGGCGCTCGCGGCCAAGAACGCGAATCCGGAGCAGCTGAGCGCGATACGCAAGGCTCACGCCGGCATGATCAAGGAAAGCAAACGCGATCACAATCCGCTCGCCGCGGACCGGCTGTTTCATGTAAGCATAGCCGAGGCCAGCGGCAACAGCGCGCTGGTTCTGGTGGTGCAGACCCTGTGGGACCAGCGCATGGGGCCGCTGTACCGCAGCCTGGAGCGCAAGCTCGAATACCCGAAAATGGCGGCCGAGACGGTGCGCGAGCACCAGGCGATCGTGAACGCGATTGTGCGGCGTGATGCGCGCGCTGCGCGCAGCGCCATGCGCCGGCACATGAACCTGACGCACAATCGATACATCAAGGAATGGAGCGTAAGCAATTAGCCATGGCTGCAGTGAACCTCAAGGGCGTATTCAAATCCTTCGGCTCCACCCGCGTCGTGCACGGCGTGGACATTGCAATCGCCGACGGGGAGTTCTGCGTGCTGGTCGGCCCTTCGGGCTGCGGCAAGTCCACGCTGTTGCGCATGATCGCGGGCCTGGAGGAAATCTCCGGCGGCGAGATCGAGATCGGCGCTCGCGTGGTCAACCAGGTGCCGCCGAAGGAGCGCGACATCGCCATGGTGTTCCAGAATTACGCGCTCTACCCGCACATGACCGTGTTCGACAACATGGCCTTCTCGATGAAGCTCGCCGGCGAAAGCCGGCAGAAGATGCGCGAACGCGTCGAGGTGGCGGCGAACATCCTGGGGCTGATGGAATACCTGGATCGCTATCCGCGCCAGCTCTCCGGCGGCCAGCGCCAGCGCGTGGCCATGGGCCGCGCCATCGTGCGCGACCCGCAGGTGTTCCTGTTCGACGAGCCGCTGTCCAACCTGGACGCCAAGCTCAGGGTGCAAATGCGCACGGAAATCAAGGAACTGCATCAGCGGCTCACCACCACGTCCATTTACGTCACGCACGACCAGATCGAGGCCATGACCATGGCCGACAAGATCGTGGTGATGAACGAGGGCAGGACCGAGCAGATCGGTACGCCGCTGGAACTCTACGACAACCCCGCCAATCTGTTCGTCGCCGGCTTCATCGGCTCGCCGTCGATGAATTTTCTCCGCGGCAAGCTGGTCAAGAAAGAAGCCGGAATGCAGATGCAGATGGCAGACGGCCTGCTGATGCCGGTCCCGGCTTCGGCGTCCCAGGAGGGGCGCGAGGTCGTGCTGGGAGTGCGTCCGGAGCACCTGTTGGTCAGGGACGACGGGGTGCGCGCCGGGGTGGTGGTGGTGGAGCCCACCGGCGCCGATACCCAGATCTTTTGCAAGGTCGGCGGCAGCGATGTCGTTGCGGTGGTGCGCGAACGCCACGAATTCAAGCCCGGCGAGGCCATACGGCTATATCCGGAACTTACCTTCCTGTTTGATCCGTCAAGCGGGGCGAGACTGTAGTATCAACCAAAGGAGGTTCAAGCATGAGCAATATCGATCGTCGCAATTTCTTGAAAATGTCCGCGGGCCTGGCCGCCGGTGCCGCCACCGGGGAAGTGCTCGCCCAGGGCAAGAAAGCGGGTGCAGCGCCGACACTCAACCTCAAGCCGGAAAAAGGCGCCAAGCTGCGCGTGCTGCGCTGGAAGCGTTTTGTCCAGGGCGATGAAGACCTGTGGCTCGCGAACACGAAGAAATTCACTGAAAAAACCGGCATCGAAGTGCGCGTGGACAGCGAGGGCTGGGAAGACGTCCGGCCCAAGGCGGCGGTGGCGGCCAATATCGGCAGCGGCCCGGACATCATCATCAGTACCTTTGAGGATGCGCACCAGTATCCGGACAAGCTGGTCGACGTGACCGATGTCGCCAACTATCTCGGTGCCAAATACGGCGGCTGGTACGATTCCTCGATTGCATACGGGACGGCGCACGGCAAGGGCAAGAAATGGATTGCACTGCCCATGGGCTGCGCCGGCAATGCGCTGGTATACCGCGACAGCCACATGAAAGCCGCGGGCTTCAGCGCCTTTCCCAAGGACACCGACGGGCTCCTCAAGCTGATGCAGGCGCTCAAGGCCAAGGGCACGCCGGGCGGATTCGCCCTGGGCAACGCCACCGGCGACGGCAACGTCTGGTGCCATTGGCTGCTGTGGGCGTTTGGCGGCAAGATGGTGGACACGAAGAATAACGTCGTCATCAACAGCCCCGAGACCATCAAGGCGCTCGAATACGCGAAAGAGCTGTATCAGACCTTCATTCCGGGCACGCTGTCCTGGCTTGACCCGAACAACAACAAGGCCTTCCTCGATGGCCAGATCAGCCTGACCTGCAATGGCATCTCGGTCTACTATGCGGCCAAGACCTCACCCGATCCGAAGCTGAAGGCCATCGCCGAGGACATCGGCCACGCCAATATGCCGATCGGCCCGGTCGGCAGACCCACCGAACTGAACCTGGTGTTCCCGATGATGGTGTTCAAGTATTCGAAGTTCCCGAACGCCGCCAAGGAGTATCTGCGCTTCATGATGGAAAAAGAGCAGTACGAGCCCTGGCAGCAGGCTGCCATAGGCTACGTGACGCAGCCGCTCAAGTTCTACGAGTCGAATCCGATCTGGACCGTCGATCCCAAGCACACACCGTATCGCGATGCGATGAAAGTGATGCAGCCGAACGGCTACGCCGGCGAAATGGGCTATGCCTCGGCCGCCTCCATGGCCGACTTCATCGTGGTCAACATGATCGCGGAGGCCGCCTCGGGCTCGAAGACGCCCAAGGAAGCGGCCGAGCGCGCGGAAAAACGCGCCCAGCGTTACTACAAAGTGTAGCAACCATACCGCCTCTGTCCCGCCGCCTGCGGCGGGGCAGAGGTTTGAGCCCAGGCGCGCGCGCCGCGCCTGGGCCCAAACCACAAGACACAGACCACCTTGAACCGGCTCCTCGAAAACCGCAACTTCCTCGGCTTCGCCTTCATGCTGCCGGCCGCGGTGCTGCTGCTGCTGTTCCTGACCTATCCGCTGGGACTGGGGACCTGGCTCGGATTCACCGACGCCAAAGTGGGGCGCGCCGGCGTATGGGTCGGACTGGAGAACTACATCTACCTGTACGGCGACGCCGTGACGCGGCTGTCGCTGTTCAACACGCTTTTTTACACGGTGGTGGCGAGCGTGATCAAGTTCGCCCTGGGCCTGTGGCTCGCGATCCTGCTGAACCAGAACATCCCGCTCAAGTCCTTCGTCCGCGCCGCCGTGCTGCTGCCTTTCATCGTGCCCACCGCCCTGTCCGCGATCGCCTTCTGGTGGATCTACGACGCGCAGTTCTCCATCATCAGCTGGGCGCTGGTCAAGCTGGGATGGATCGATACCTACATCGACTTCCTCGGCCAGCCCTGGGCCGCGCGCCTGTCGACCATCGCCGCCAACATCTGGCGCGGCGTGCCTTTCGTCGCCATCTGCCTGCTCGCCGGGCTGCAGACCATCTCGCCCTCGCTGTATGAGGCGGCCTCGATCGACGGCGCCAAACCGTCGCAGCAGTTCTGGTACGTCACGCTGCCGCTGCTGACCCCGATCATCGCCGTGGTGATGACTTTCTCGGTGCTGTTCACATTCACCGATTTCCAGCTGATCTACGTGCTCACCCGCGGCGGGCCGCTCAACGCCACCCACCTGATGGCCACGCTGTCGTTCCAGCGCGCCATCTCCGGCGGGGCGCTGGGCGAGGGAGCGGCAATTGCGACCGCGATGATCCCGTTCCTGCTGGCGGCGATATTGTTCAGCTATTTCGGCCTGCAGCGCCGAGCCTGGCAGCAAGGCGGCAGCGACAAATGAGCAAAGACGAAGCGCAGGACACCCAAGGCATGAACTACCTGGATTCGCTGCCGCGGCGGGTGGTGATCGTGTACATCCCCTTGCTCATTTTTCTGTTCGTGCTGCTGTTCCCGTTCTACTGGATGGCGATCACCGGGTTCAAGCCGAACGCCGAGCTGCTGTCGCGCACCGGCAATCCGTTCTGGGTGATCGCGCCGACGCTGGACCACTTCAAGCACCTGTTGTTCAAAACCGCCTACCCGGACTGGATGTGGAACACCATCCTGATATCCACGATATCGACGTTCTTCTCGCTGTTCGCAAGCGTGCTCGCCGCCTACGCCATCGAGCGCCTGCGCTTCACCGGCTCGCGCCAGGTCGGCCTGTCGATATTTCTCGCCTACCTCGTACCACCGTCTATCCTGTTCATTCCGCTAGCCTACATCGTGTTTCAGCTGGGACTGTTCGACACGCGCTGGGCGCTGATGCTGACCTATCCGACCTTCCTGATTCCCTTCTGCACCTGGCTGCTGATGGGCTATTTCCGCTCCATTCCCTTCGAACTGGAGGAATGCGCGCTGATCGACGGCGCGACCCGGCTGCAGATCCTGACCAAGATCGTGCTGCCGCTGGCGGTGCCGGGCCTTATTTCAGCCGGCATATTCGCGTTCACCCTTTCGTGGAACGAATTCATCTATGCCCTCACCTTCATCTCGTCCTCGGAGAACAAGACGGTTCCGGTGGGCGTGATCACCGAACTGGTGGAGGGGGATGTCTATCACTGGGGGGCGCTCATGGCGGGCGCCCTGCTCGGCTCGCTGCCGGTCGCCGTCGTCTACTCTTTCTTCGTCGAGTATTACGTCGCCGGCATGACCGGCGCGGTGAAGGAATAGACGCGTACCCGATCAAAGTAGCTCCGGGCGCCGCTTGGTGGCGGTACCTGCGTCGATCCAACTAGTCGAGGACCAAGCCGTGAACCAAATTGATCTCAGCAATCGCGCCGCCATCGTCACCGGCGGCGCGCAGGGCATAGGACTCGCGATCGCCAAGCGCATGCTCGCCTCGGGCGCCAGCGTGCGTATCTGGGACCGCGACCAGAAACTGCTGCAGCAGACGCTTTCCGCCCTGTCCGGGCCGGTGAGCGGCGAGGCGGTGGATGTCGCGGACGAGAAATCGGTGGCCCAGGGCACGGCTGCTGCCCTGGCCGCATTGGGCAGGCTGGACATCCTGGTCAACAATGCCGGCATCGCCGGAGTGACCACACCCGTAGTCGACTATCCCGTGGACGAGTGGGAGCGGGTGCTGAAAATCGACCTCACCGGGCCGTTCCTGTGCTGCCGCGCGGTAGCCCCGCACATGATCAGGCAGAAATACGGCCGCATCGTGAACATCGCCTCCATCGCCGGCAAGGAGGGCAACCCCAACGCCTCGGCATACAGCGCCGCCAAGGCCGGCGTGATTGCACTCACCAAGTCCCTAGGCAAGGAACTGTCGAAGGACGGCGTGACGGTCAATTGCATGACGCCGGCTGCGGCCAAGACGGCGATTTTCGACCAGATCTCGCAGCAGCACATCGATTACATGCTGTCCAAGATCCCTATGGGGCGCTTCGTGCTGGTCGAGGAAATCGCAGCCATGGCCTGCTGGCTCGCCTCCGAGGACTGTTCCTTCACCACCGGAGGCGTATTCGACATCTCCGGCGGCCGCGCCACTTACTGATAGGGCACAATCATGGCCAAGAAAGCAACCAAGAAACTTCGCAGTCAGAGCTGGTTCGGCCGCGAGGATATCTACGGCTTCATCTACCGCTCCTGGGTGAAAAACCGCGGCGTGCCGCACGACCAGTTCGACGGCCGGCCGGTGATCGGCATCTGCAACACCTGGTCCGAACTCACGCCCTGCAACACGCATTTCCGCATCATCGCCGAGCACGTGCGCCATGGCATCCTCGAAGCGGGCGGGTTTCCGCTGGAATTCCCGGTGATGTCCCTGGGCGAAACGCTGATGCGGCCGACCGCGATGATGTATCGCAACCTGGCGTCGATGGACGTGGAGGAATCGATCCGCGCCAATCCGCTGGACGGCGTGGTCCTGCTGGTGGGCTGCGACAAGACCACACCCTCGCTGCTGATGGGTACGGCGAGCGTGGACATTCCCGCAATCGCCGTCTCCGGCGGTCCCATGCTCTCTGGCAAGTACCGCGGCACCGACATCGGCTCGGGCACCAACACCTGGTCCATGTCCGAGGACGTGCGCGCCGGCAAGATGACAGTGGACGAATTCCACGAGGCCGAGTCCTGCATGCACCGCTCGCACGGCAGCTGCATGACCATGGGCACCGCCTCCACCATGGCCTGCATGGTCGAATCCCTGGGCATGGGCATGCCCGGCAACGCCGCGATTCCGGCAGTGGACGCACGGCGCAATGTGCTCGCGCGCATGGCCGGGCGGCGCATCGTCGACATGGTCAGGGAAGACCTGAGGATTTCCAAGATCCTCAAGCGCGAGGCATTCGAGAACGCGATACGCGCGAACGCGGCCATCGGCGGCTCGACCAACGCCGTGATCCACCTGATCGCGCTGGCGGGCCGGGTGGGCGTCAAGCTCGACCTGGAAGACTGGGACCGCCTCGGGCGCGGGGTGCATACCATGCTCAACCTGATGCCCTCGGGCAAGTACCTGATGGAGGATTTCTACTATGCAGGGGGCCTGCCGGCGGTGCTGCGCACGCTGGGCGAACAGGGTCTGCTCAACAAGAAGGCGCTCACGGTCAACGGCAGCACCATCTGGGACAACAACAGGAAGGCGGAGTGTTTCAACCGCGACGTGATCACGCCTTTCGCCAAACCGTTCAAGAAGAACGCCGGCATCGCCGTGCTGCGCGGCAACCTCTGCCCCGACGGCGCCATCATCAAGCCCTCGGCGGCCAGCCCCAAGCTGATGAAGCACCGCGGCCGCGCGGTGGTGTTCGAGGACATAGCCGAATTCCACCGCCGCATCGACGACCCCAAGCTCGACATCGACGAGAATTGCGTCATGGTGCTGAAAAACTGCGGACCCAAGGGCTACCCGTGCATGGCCGAGGTCGGCAACATGCCGCTGCCGCCCAAGGTGCTGAAAAAGGGCATCACCGACATGGTGCGCATTTCCGATGCGCGCATGAGCGGCACCGCCTACGGCACGGTCGTGCTGCATATCGCCCCGGAGGCGGCCGCGGGCGGCAACCTTGCACTGGTCCAGAACGGCGACATGATAGAGCTGGACGTGGCCAAACGCCGGCTGCACCTGGACGTGGCGGAAGATGAACTCGCGCGCCGGCGCAAGAAGTGGAAGTCGCCCGCACTGCCGATGAGCCGCGGCTACACCAGGCTGTACGTCGAGCACGTGCTGCAGGCGAATCAGGGTGCGGATCTCGATTTCCTCGTCGGCTCGAGCGGCGCCAAACCGCCCAAAGACAACCACTAGATGGCGACGCACGTCCCTGACCTCGCCGACCAGTCCGAGCATGTGCTCGGCGCAGACGGCGAGTTTCACGTCACCGACGAGCCGATCGACCTGTCGCACCACCGCTTCGAGGACTGGATCGCCTTTGCTTTCTTCTGGGTGCTGGCGGCCACCGTGTTCTACCAGTTCTTCACCCGCTACGCGCTCAACGACTCGGCGTCCTGGACCGAGGAAATCGCGCGCTACCTGCTGATCTGCACGGTGTTCGTGGGCGCGGCCATGTCGGTGCGCAGGAACACCCATATCCACGTCGACATTTTCTACCGCTTCATGCCGGCGAAGTTGGGCCGCGCGATTTCCACGATGGTGGACCTCGCGCGCATCGTGTTCTTCGGCTATATGGTGTACCTCACCTATGCGCTGATGGGCAAGATCGGCAGGCAGCAGATGTCCATCATCGACTGGCCCATAGGCCTCGTTTACGCC
The DNA here is from genome assembly GCA_014860355.1 of Burkholderiales bacterium. GTDB lineage: Bacteria > Pseudomonadota > Gammaproteobacteria > Burkholderiales > SG8-39 > 2-12-FULL-64-23. The sequence continues at coordinate 48,920 of JACZJV010000105.1, forward strand.
GTGGTGCTGTTCGGGTTTGCATTGATGACGTTTCGCGCCCTCACTACGGCGGCCAAGCACCGGCGCCAGGGTTTCAGCGTGCTCGAGCGCCCGGAAATCGCCGGGAGCGAGGAGGCATGACCGCCGCGCTGCTGATTGCCTTTCTGGTCCTGATGGTGAGCGGGGTACCGGTGGCGCTCGCCATGGCCGGCGCGTCGCTCCTGTATGTCATGCTCTCGGGCACCGTGCCCGATTACGTCGTGATCCACCGCATGGTGAACGGCATAGACAGCTTTCCGCTGCTGGCAGTGCCGTTTTTCATCATGGCCGGCAACCTGATGAACTCCGCCGGCATCACCAACCGCATCTACAACTTCGCCCTGGCGCTGGTCGGCTGGATGAAAGGCGGCCTGGGCCATGTCAACATCGTCGGTTCGGTGATATTCGCCGGCATGTCGGGCACCGCCATCGCCGATGCGGCCGGACTGGGCACGATCGAGATCAAGGCGATGCAGGACCACGGCTATCCGACCGAATTCGCGGTCGGCGTGACCGCGGCCTCGGCCACCCTGGGGCCGATCATTCCGCCCTCGCTGCCCTTCGTCATCTACGCCATGTTCGCCAACGTGTCGATCGGGCAGCTGTTCCTGGCCGGGATCATCCCGGGCGTGGTGATGTCGGTGCTGATGATGCTCACCGTCGCCTACTACGCGCGCAAGAACAAATGGGGGCGCGACGCCGCCTTCGCCTGGTCCAGGATCGGCAAGGCGCTGCTGGAGCTCGCGGTCGTGGTCGGCTATCCCACCGCCATCTGGTCGGCGACCGAACTCGGCAGCGAGCCCGCGCCGACTTTCTTCGTGTCGATGCTGCTGCTGCTCCTGGCCGATCGCTTCCTGCGCTTCAATGCGGTACTGCCGATCATGACCCCGGTGCTACTGATCGGGGGCATGACCACCGGCATATTCACCGCCACCGAAGGCGCCATCGCCGCCTGCGTCTGGGCGATGTTTCTCGGCCTCATCTGGTATCGCACGCTCAGCTGGAAAATGCTGGTCAAGGTTTCGATGGATACCGTGGAAACCACGGCGACCGTGCTGCTGATCGTCGCCGCCGCCTCGATTTTCGGCTGGCTGCTGACTGTCACCCGGGTCACCGACGCCGTTGCGGCGGCGGTGCTCGCCTATACCCACAACCCGGCGATGTTCCTGCTGCTGGCGAACCTGCTGATGCTGTTCGTGGGCTGCTTTCTGGAGCCGACTGCCGCCATCACCATTCTGGTGCCCATCCTGCTGCCGATCTGCATGCAGCTCGGCATAGACCCGGTGCACTTCGGCCTGGTGATGGTGCTCAATCTGATGATAGGCCTGCTGCATCCGCCCATGGGCATGGTGCTGTTCGTGCTCGCACGCGTGTCCAGGCTTTCGCTGGAGCGAACGACCATTGCCATCCTGCCCTGGCTGGTGCCGCTGCTGGGTAGCCTGATCCTGATCACCTACGTACCCGAAATCGCACTGTGGCTGCCGAAGAAGTTTTTTCCCTAATTGCGCCTTCTGAAGAAATACGGCGCGGGGGGGGGGTTATACAAGATCGGCGCTAGTGCGCGGATGCGCTTTTCATCCGCGCACTAGCGCCGATCCGCGCGGACGGGCCGCCGTCCGCGCAAGCCCGGTCACCGCAGTTCGATGCGCGTGCCAGGGTCCGGGGACCTCGACGCGCGGCTATTGCGCGCTGGGCACGCCTACCGTGGTTTTGGCACGGATGAAAAGCGCTGCTCCGCCGCGACCGCGGGCATGATCGCACAAGAGTAGAATCGCTGTTCCTTAGCAATCCGAACCACAGAGGTAGCACCATGCTGCAAGCCGCCGATCTGACCATACGCCTCAACCCCGCCGACGACGTGGTCATCGCCCGCGTCGAAATTGCCGAAGGCACGGCGCTGCTCAAGGAGAACAATGTCCGCGTTGCCGCGCGCGTGCCTGCCGGGCACAAGATCGCCGTGCGTGAAATCAGGACCGGCAGCCCGGTGCGCCGCTACAACCAGATCATCGGCTTCGCCACGCGCGACATCGGCGCGGGCGAGCACGTGCATGTGCACAACATCGAAATGGGCAGCTTCGATCGCGATTACGCGTTTTGCGCCGAGGCCAAAGCCACCGAATTCGTGGCGCAGCCGGCGACTTTCCAGGGCATAGTGCGGCCCGATGGGCGCGTGGCCACGCGCAACTACATCGGCATCCTCACCAGCGTCAACTGCTCGGCCACGGTGGCGCGCATGATCGCGCGCCATTTCGAAAACCGCCTGGACGCCTGGCCCAATGTGGACGGCGTGGTCGCGCTCACGCACAAGAGCGGCTGCGGCATGGCCTCCGAAGGCGAGCCCATGGACGTGCTGCGCCGGACCATGGCCGGCTATGCGCGCCACCCCAATTTCTTCGCGGTGCAGGTCGTGGGCCTGGGCTGCGAGGCGAACCAGATCGCGGGCCTGCTCGCCGCGCAGCAGCTCAGGCGCAGCGACAAGCTGGCTGCCTACACCATCCAGGAAAAAGGCGGCACCATGAAGGCGGTGCGCGAAGGCATCGCGCGCATCGAGGCGGTCCTGCCCGAAGCCAACCGCGTCAAGCGCGAAACCGTGCCGGCGAGCCATCTGCTGCTGGCGCTGCAGTGCGGCGGCTCGGACGGCTACTCCGGCATATCCGCCAACCCGGTGCTGGGCGCCGCCGTGGACCTGCTGGTGCGCCACGGCGGCGGCGCGATCCTCTCGGAAACGCCGGAGATCTACGGCGCCGAGCACTTGCTCACGCGCCGCGCGCTCACGCGCGAAGTGGGCGAGAAGCTGATCCGCCGCATCAAGTGGTGGGAAGACTACACGGCGCGCAACGGCAACGAAATGAACAACAACCCCTCGCCCGGCAACAAGGCCGGCGGCCTCACCACCATACTGGAGAAGTCCCTGGGCGCCGTGGCCAAGGGCGGCACCACCAATCTGGTCGATGTGTACGAATACGCGGAGGCGGTCACGGCCAAGGGCTTCGTCTACATGGACACGCCCGGCTACGACCCGGTGTCGGCGACCGGCCAGATCGCCGGCGGCGCCAATCTCGTCTGCTTCACCACCGGCCGCGGTTCGGCCTATGGCTGCAAGCCCGCTCCCTCGCTCAAGCTCGCCACCAATACGCGCCTGTTCGAGCACCAGGAAGAGGACATGGACATGAACTGCGGCACCATCGTCGACGGCAAGGAAAGCATAGCCGAGGCCGCGCAGAGGCTGTTCGATCTGATCCTCGATACCGCGTCGGGCGCCAGGACCAAGAGCGAGGCCTTCGGCTATGGCGAGGACGAATTCGCACCCTGGGTCCTGGGTGCGACCATGTAAGGCGCGCCATCGGGCGTCCGTGCGAAAAATCGCCCGCGCAAGGAACCAGGCATGAGCACAGAAACAAAGAAAGACGTCTTCTACAGCGACATGCTGGTTCGCTTCTCCCATTGCGATCCGGCCGGCATCATTTTCTATCCGCACTATTTCGTGATGTTCAACGGGCTGGTGGAAGACTGGTTCAACCACGCGCTGGAAGTCAACTACGCGGACTTCATCACCACGCGGCGGCTGGGACTGCCCATGGTCAATATCAAATGCGATTTCATCGCGCCCTCCAAGATCGGCGAGGTCATCACGCTGACGCTGAAGCTCGAGCGCATAGGCAGGAGTTCGATCACCCTGGCGACAGGCGCGTCCCTGGACCAGCAGACCCGGATCACGGCGCAGCTCACCTTGTGCGTGTTCTCATTCGAGACCAAACGCGCCGTGCCCATTCCCGACGATCTGCGCGAACGCCTCACCGATTTCCAGCAGGGAAAACTGGACCATCCCTGGAGGCAGGCCTAGGGGGTTATTCCCCCATCTGCAACAGGGCGCCGCGCTGGCGCGCACCGCGAAAGGCGGCGTAAAAAATGCCGGCGCCCAAGGCCACGTACACTGCGTTCAGCGCGACTGCGCCGAACAGCAGGTCCCATTTGAACCTGCCTTCGAGCAGCACGCCGCGCATGCCCTCGAACACATAGCTGGTCGGCAGGCAGCGCGCCACGTTCTGCAGCCAGCCCGGCAGCACGCTGACCGGATAATAGATGCCCGAAATCGGGGCGATGATGAATATGACCCCCCATGCGAGGTTTTCCGCGGCCAGGCCGTAACGCATCACCAACGCGGCCACCATCAGGCCGACGGCCCAGCCGGTGACCAGCAGGTTGGCAAAATACGCCACCAGCGGCAGTCCCAGATCGAAAATCGACGCCGCGTACAGCGCGATTGCCAGGCCCACCGCGACACCGACGCCGACGCAGGTGCGCAGGAAACTCACCGCCACCATCGACGCGATCAACTCCACAGGCCTGAGCGGACTGACGAACAGGTGGCCGAGGTTGCGCGAGTACAACTCCTCGAGAAAGGCCAGCGCGAACGCGAGTTGGCCGCGGAACAGCACCTCCCACAGCAGCAGGCCGGTTACCAGCAATGCCGGCACCTGGGCCACCACCGAGGAGTTGCCGGCGAAGAATTTGGCGACGAAGCCCCAGAGCACCATGTTCATGGTCGGCCAGTAGGCGGTTTCGAGCACGCGCACCCAGGACCTGCGCCACAGATAGACGTGGCGCAGCACCATGCCGTAGATCCTCTGCAGCGAGCCGCTCATCGCGGCGCCGCGCCTGCCGCCAATACGGCTTTCCCGGGCCCGGCGCGCGCCACGTCGAGGAACACTTCTTCCATGCTGCTGCGGCCGTAGCGCGCGATCAGCTGCCGCGGCGAACCCCGGTCGACGATGGCGCCGGCTTTCATCATCAGCACCTGGTGGCAGATGCGCTCGACTTCGACCATGTTGTGCGAAGCGAGGAACAGCGTGGCCCCGGACTGCTTCTGGTAGTCGAGCAGGTGGGTGCGGATGCGGTCGGATATATCGGGATCGAGCGAAGCGGTGGGCTCGTCCAGCAGCAGCACTTCGGGCCGGTTCAGCAATGCTTTCGCCACCGACACGCGCGTGCGCTGGCCGGCCGAAAGCGTGCCGTAATAGCGATCGAGCAGCGCGGCGAATTCGAATTGTTCGGCGAGCTCGGCGATGCGCCGGCGGATTTGCTTCAGGCCGTAGAGGTGGGAAAAAACGACCAGGTTTTCCCGCACCGTGAGCTTTTTCGGCAGATCGACATAGGGGGAAGTGAAATTCATGCGCGGCAATACGCGGTAGCGCGAGCGCACCATGTCCTCGCCCAGCACGCGCACGCTGCCGGAGCTGGGCAGCAGGACGCCGAGCAGAATCGCGAGCGTCGTGGTCTTGCCGGCGCCGTTCCCGCCCAACAGTGCGCAGGTGCTGCCGTGTTCGACGTGAAAGCTCAGGCCGTCCAAAGCCTGCACGGCGCCGTAGCGCTTGACCAGGTTGTCGACCGCAATGGCGGGGTTCAAGCGCATTCCCTGCGGTCTTGCGGGTTCAACATATGTCTGGGCGTGATGCGCACGGGTGTTAGAATTTTAGCATGAAGCCGCTATCGACCCGGTTTGCGGGGACGCGCCTGTACTGCGATTTACCCCTTTCGCCGGGATCTGAAATCGCCCTGCCCGAATACGCGGCCCGCCACGCGGTGACGGTGTTGCGCCTGCAGGTTGGCGACACTGTTCACCTGTTCAACGGCGGCGGCGGGGAATACCGCGCGAGCCTGGTCGCCGTGAACAAACGCGAAGCCAGGGTGCGCCTGGCCGGGTTCCTTGCGGCGGAGCGCGAATCGCCCGTGGACATTACGCTGGCCCTGGGCATCTCGGCCGGCGAGCGCATGGACTACAGCCTGCAGAAGGCCACCGAACTCGGCGTAACTGCGATCCAGCCGCTCGCCACCGAGCGCAGCGTGGTCAAGCTCGCGGGCGAGCGCGCCGACAAACGGCTGCAGCACTGGCAGCACGTGGTCATCGCCGCCTGCGAGCAGTGCGGCCGCAACCGCGTGCCTGCGGTCGCGCCGGTGCAAAAGTTCTACGCCTACCTTGCGGCGCCGGATCGCAACAAGCGCCTGCTGCTGCTGTCGCCCGGGGCGAGCACCTCCCTGAAGCGGGTCGCGCCGGCGGCGTCCGCGGTGCTACTGATCGGCGCCGAAGGCGGCCTCGCGCCGGCCGAATACGAAGCTGCCCTGGCAGGCGGATTCGAGCCGGTCAGCCTCGGACCGCGCATACTGCGCACCGAGACTGCGCCGGTGGCGGCGCTGGCAGTGCTGCAGGCTTTGTGGGGAGATCTCTGATGCCGGCACCCGCGCGCTGCGGCGTCCAGCGGCAAGGCTCGCGCAGGCGGCGGTCGCGGACCATCCCGGCAGGCCGCAAACGCGAAGACTGGAGCAAACGATGCTAGAGAGAAAGCCGGCCGGATTGAAGTCCACGGTGTACGCCGCGATCTGGAGCGGGGGCTTCGACGGCCGCACAGGCTGGAGCGCCACGCTGATCCGGCCGCTGCGTATGCTGCTGGTGCTCATGCGCGACCTCGCTTTCGGCCAATTGACCTTGCGCGCGACCGGCCTGGTCTTCACCACGCTGCTGTCGCTGGTGCCGCTGCTCGCGCTCAGCTTTTCGGTGCTCAAGGCCTTCGGCGTGTACAACCAGATCGATCCCATCCTGCTCAGGTTTCTCGCCCCGCTGGGCGAGAAAAGCGTGGACGTGAGCAAATGGATCGTCAAGTTCATCTCGAACCTCGATGTAAAAGTGCTCGGCTCGATCGGTCTGGCGCTGCTGGTCTACACCGTGGTATCGCTGATGCAGAAAATCGAGGAGTCGGTCAATTTCATCTGGCATGTGCCGCAATTGCGCAGCTTCGGCCGGCGTTTCAGCGGCTATCTGAGCGTGCTCCTGATCGGCCCGGTACTGGTATTTTCGGTCATCGGCCTGACTTCCACCGTCATGGCAACGCCGCTGGTAAGCCAGTTGCTCGCGCTCGAACCGGTCGGCAGCGTAGCGTATGCCCTGGGCCAGACGATCCCGGTGTTTTTCGTCATTGCGGTGTTCGCCTTCGCCTACCGTTACGCCCCCAACACCAGGGTGAAGCTCAGTGCCGCGCTGATCGGCGGTATCGTTGCCGGCCTGCTATGGCAGCTCGCGAGCTGGGCCTTCGCAGAGTTCGCGCGGACATCGACGCAGTACGCCGCGATCTATTCGAGCTTCGCGATTTTCCTGCTGTTCCTGATCTGGCTCTATCTCAACTGGCTGATCCTGCTGCTCGGTGCGAGCATCGCCTTCTACAGCCAGCATCCGCAGTACCTGGTGCTGGAGCAGGGCGAACCGCGGCTGAGCAACCGCATGCGCGAGCGCGTCGCCCTGATGCTCATGTACCTGATCGGCAGGAGCTACTGCGACGGCAACGCGGCATGGACCTTCTCCGACCTTACGCAGCGCCTGGGCGTGCCCACCTACGCGCTGCAACGGGTGCTGGAAGCGCTGCAGCATGGCGGCCTGCTCGCGCTGACCGGCGATGATCCGCCCGCCTACCTGCCCGGCCGCGACATCGGCTCCATAGCGCTGAAGGAAGTGCTGCACACGGTGCGCACGGCCGGCGAGGAGCATTACCTCGGACCCGCTTCGGTGCCCGCGCCGCAGGAGATCGAATCCATCCTGGCGCAGGCGAACCTGGCGTTCGAGGCGCAGGCGCATGAGCTGACGGTCAGGGATCTGGTGGCGCCGCCGGCTGCATCGGCCTAGGCCAGGCGCCGGCATTCATTTTGCGGCAGCTTTTCCGAGTCCCCACTCCTTCACCAGTCCATAGATTGCCGGAATCACGATCAGCGTGAGGATCGTCGACGAGATCATCCCGCCCACCATCGGCGCCGCGATGCGGCGCATGACCTCGGAGCCGGCACCACTGCCCCACATGATGGGAAGCAGGCCCGCCATGATTGCCACCACGGTCATCATCTTCGGCCGCACGCGCTCCACCGCGCCCTCCATGATCGCGGCATAGAGGTCCGACAGGGTGGGTTTGCCGCCTTCGGTTGCGCGCTGCGCCTTGCCAGCCTCCCAGGCCTGATCGAGGTAAATCAGCATCACCACACCGGTCTCGGCCGCCACGCCGGCGAGCGCGATGAACCCGACCGCCACCGCCACGCTCATGTTGTAGTCGAGCAGCCACATCAGCCACACGCCGCCCACCAGCGCAAACGGCACCGACAGCATCACGATGACGGTTTCGGTCAGCCGCCTGAAATTGAGGTAAAGCAGCACGAAAATGATCAACAGCGTGAACGGCACGACGTACATGAGCTTGGCTTTCGCCCTCTCCATATACTCGAACTGGCCGCTCCAGGTAGCGTAATAACCCGGCGGAAATTTCACCTGCTCGCGCACCGCCTTGCGCGCGTCATCGACATAGCCGCCGATGTCGCGGTCGCGGATATCGACAAATATGTATGCGGTCAGCAGCGCGTTCTCGGTGCGGATCGCGGGCGGCGCCTGCGCGAGGCTCACGCGCGCGATCTGACCCAGCGGAATCATGCCGCCGCCCATGATGGGCACCAGCACTTGTGTGGCGATGGCCTGCGGATTCTGCCGCAATTCGCGCGGATAGCGCACGCTGACGCCGTAGCGCTCCAGCCCCTCCACCGTGGTGGTCACCATCTCCCCGCCCAGCGCGGTTCCCACTACATCCAGCAACTCGCCCACGTTCAGGCCCATGCGCGCCAGTTCGACGCGGTCCGGTTCGATGTCGAGGTAATAGCCGCCGGTGACCCGTTCGGCGTAGGCGCTGGTGGTGCCGGGCACGGCTTTCACCACGGACTCGATCGCTTTGGCCAGTTTCTCGATTTCGACCAGGTCCTTGCCGAACACCTTGATGCCGATAGGCGTGCGAATTCCGGTTGCAAGCATGTCGATGCGCGCCTTGATCGGCATGGTCCAGGCGTTGGACACGCCGGGGATAGTCACCGCCTGGTCCATTTCGGCGATCAGCTTGTCCATGGTCATGCCCGCGCGCCATTGATCCTCGGGCTTGAGATTGATCACCGTCTCGAACATTTCCAGCGGCGCCGGATCGGTGGCGGTGGCGGCGCGCCCCGCCTTGCCGAACACCGATTCCACCTCCGGAAACGCCTTCAATATCTTGTCCTGTGTCTGCATCAGTTCCGCCGCCTTGGTGATCGACAGGGACGGCAGCGTGGCCGGCATGTACAGGAGCGAACCTTCGTTCAGCACCGGCATGAACTCCGTCCCCAGCTTCATCGCGGGATAGGCCGATACGGCCAGTGCGACCACGGCGGCGGCGATGGTGAGCTTCTTCCAGCGCATCACCCAGGCGATCACCGGCCGGTAGATCCAGATGAGGAAGCGATTCACCGGGTTCCTGCTCTCCGGCATGATCTTGCCGCGGATGAACAGCAGCATCAGCACCGGTACCAGCGTGATCGACAGCAGCGCCGCGCCCGCCATGGAAAAGGTCTTGGTATAGGCGAGCGGGGTAAACATGCGGCCTTCCTGGGCTTCGAGCGTGAATACCGGCAGAAAGGACACGGTGATGATCAGCAGGCTGAAGAACAGCGCCGGCCCGACTTCGCGGCAGGAATCGACGATGATCTGCAGACGGCTTGCCCCCGGCGGCGCGCGTTCCAGATGCTTGTGCGCATTCTCGATCATGACGATGGCCGCATCCACCATGGCGCCGATGGCGATGGCAATGCCGCCCAGGCTCATGATGTTGGAGGTGAGCCCCATCATATGCATCGCAATCATCGCGATCAACACGCCGATCGGCAGCATGACGATGGCCACCAGTGCGCTGCGCACATGCATCAGGAATACGATGCACACCAGCGCCACGATGAAACTTTCCTCGATCAGCGTGCGTTTCAGATTGTCGATGGCGCGATAGATCAGGTCGGAACGATCGTAGACCGCCTGGATCGAAACGCCTTCGGGCAGGCCGGAGGAAATTTCGGCGATCTTGGCTTTCACGTTGCCGATGACGTCGAGCGCATTCTGGCCGTAGCGCGCCATGGCGATGCCCCCGACCACTTCGCCTTCACCGTTCAACTCGGTCAGGCCGCGGCGCTCGTCGGGCACCAGTTCGACCCGCCCGATGTCGCGGATCAGCACCGGCGTGCCCTTGTCCGCCTTCAGCACCAGATTCTCGATGTCGGATGCGCCGCGCAGATAGCCGCGGCCGCGCACCACGTATTCGGTCTCCGCCATTTCGAGCGCACGGCCGCCCACGTCGCGATTGCTGGCGCGGATCACCTCCACCACTTTCATCAGCGGAATGCCGAAGGCCTGCAGCTTGCGCGGCTCCACCGTGACCTGGTAGCTCTTGACGAAACCGCCCACGCTCGCCACTTCCGCCACCCCCGCGGCTTTGGTGAGTTGATAGCGCACGAACCAGTCCTGGATGCTGCGCAACTCCGCCAGCGAGCGGTCGGCCGCGAGCACCACGTACTGGTAGACCCAGCCCACGCCGCTGGCTGCCGGCCCCAGCGTCGGGGTGACGCCGCGCGGCATGCGCCCCGAAGCGAAGTTGAGGTATTCCAGCACCCGCGTGCGCGCCCAGTAGATGTCGGTGCCGTCTTCGAAAATCACATAGATGAAGGAGGCGCCGAACACCGACAGTCCGCGCACTACCCTCGACCTGGGCACCGACAGCATGGCCGTGCTCAAGGGATAGGTGATCTGGTCTTCCACCACCTGCGGCGCCTGGCCGGGGTATTCGGCATAGATGATCACCTGCACATCCGACAGATCCGGAATCGCGTCCAGCGGCGTGCGCAGGACCGCATAGACGCCCGCGGCAACAATGAACAGCGTGCCCAGGAGCACGATAACGACGTTGCGCGCCGACCATTCGATAATGCGTCCGAGCACGTCAGCGCCCCTCGCGCGCCGCGCCGGCCGGTTTTGCCCCAGCCGCCTGAACGCCGACGATGGTGTACTCGCCGCCCGCCTCGCCGGCCAGGTCGAACACGATGCGCTGGCCGGGTTTGAGCGCACGCAACAGCGCTGCATCCTTGACCTTGAAATCCATGGTCATCGCCGGCCACTTCAGGCTGGCGATCGGGCTGTGCGCGAGTGTTACGCTGGACTCGGCAGGCGCCACTGCTTCCACCGTGCCTACACCGCGATGGGTCGCAGGCGCAGCCGCGGCTGGCGCGCCTGCTTTGGTCTCGTCCTTCTGATCTGGCTTGGCGCCCTCCGCGCTCTGACCGAAACCGCTGAATGCCGCCTTGAGGTTGCTTTCGGCGTCGATGAGGAAGTTCGCGCTGACCACCACGCTCTCGCCTGCCTTTACGCCGTCCAGAACTTCAACGTATCCGTCGCCGCGCTCTCCCAATTTGACCGGGCGCGGCTCGAATTTCCCCTCCCCACGCTGCACCAGCACCAGTTGCCGCGTGCCGCTGTCCAGCACCGCGGAATCGGGTACGGTCAAAGTGAGCCCCTTCGCGTGGATGGAACTGAATTCCGCGCGCGCGTGCATCGAGGGCTTGAGCAGAGCCTGCGCATTGGCGAGTTCGATGCGCGCCTTGGCGGTGCGGGTCTCGTTATTGAGGGTCGGGTAGATGAAAGTCAGCTTGCCGGCGAACACCTTCTCCGGATAGGCATCGACCTTGACTTGCACCGACTGACCGACGCGCACGTGCGCGAGATCGCGTTCGAACACCTCCGCCAGCAGCCATACATTGGACAGGTCGGCGATCTGATACAGCACCTCTCCGGTCATGAAACGCTTGCCCTGTACGGAGGGCTTGTCCAGCACCACCCCGTTCGCGGGCGAGCGCAGCGTCAGGTACTGCCGGGTCTTGCCGTCCTGCTCCAGGCGCCGCAATTCGGTTTCCGAGATGTCCCAGTTGCGCAGGCGCTGCAAGGCGCCCTCCACCAGTCGCTGCATGCTCGCCTGCACTTCCGCGCTGCCGCCCACCAACGTTTGTACGCCTCTCTTCGCGATCAGATACTCCTGCTGCGCCGCGATCAGGTCGGGGCTGTATACGTCCATCAGCGGCTCACCCACCTTCACCGCCTGCCCGGTGGTATTGACGTAGAGCTTCTGGATCCAGCCATCGAACTTCGAAGTCACGGTGGAGAGCAGGCGCTCGTTCGCCTGCACCGTCGCCACCGCCCTGACCGTGCTCCTGAGATCGCGCAAGGCGACCGCTTCGGTTTTCACGCCGAGCTTTTGCACCTTGTCCAGACTGAGTTTGACCAGCGGCGTGGCCGACGCAGGCTCGTTGTCCGCATACACCGCAATGTAGTCCATGCCCATCTGGTCTTTTTTGGGCACCGGCGAGGTGTCCGGCAGGCCCATCGGGTTGCGGTAGTACAGGATCCGGGGTTTTGCCGCGGCCGCAGGCGCGGTCGCGCCCACCCCGGCGGCTGCTTCGCGACCCGCCGCGGTAGCGGCTGTGCCCGCCGGGGCTTGCGCAGCGCCAGTCGCCGACCGGTTCGCGCCCCACCGGTAACCCGCGGCGAGCGCCGCGGCGATCAAGACCAACGTAGATACAATCCAGGCCGTGCGTTTCATCGTTTTTCCTTCGTCCTTCCCTGGAACATCTGCCTGCCGGTCAGGAGTTCGATCTCGGCCAGCGCTTTGTTGAAATTGACCAGTTCCCTGGCACGATTGATCTCGTAGCTATACAAGCTCATCTGGCTGTCGAGCAGCATCAGCAGATCGACGCGGCTCACCTGGTAGGCCGAAAGCGCCGCCTCGACTGCGAGCCGCGCCTGCGGCAGGACCGCGGTTTCGTACAGACGCACGGATTTGCGGCTTTGCTCGGTGATCGCGACCTGCTGGCGCAGCCTGGCCAGCACTTCGTTCTGCTGCGCCTGCTGCAGTTCCAGCGCCTGATCTCGCATCGCGTGCGCTTCGGCGATGCGCGGCTCGGTCTTGTCCTCCCGCCACACGGGTAGATTCATCGCCACGGTAAGGCTGATCACGTCCTGCCGCGGCGCGCCGGAGAGATCCTTTTCCCTCTGGCCATAGGCGAAACGCAGGTCGAAATCGGGTTGCTTCTCCTTGCGCGCGAGATCCACTGCCTTCGCGCTGCGCTCTACGGCACTCTGCAATCCGAGCAGTTGCGGGCGCTCGCGCAATGCCGCCTGCTGCAGCGCTTCCAAATCGAGCGCGGCATCGCGCAGACCGGGTAATTCCACTACGATCGGCAGTGCGTTTGCGCGCCGGCCGAGCAGGCGCAGCAGTTCGGCTTCGAGGACCGGGCGTTCGCGCTCCATGCGCAGCAGCTCCTCGCTCATGCGGCCGAGCTGGGTCTGTGCTCGCAGCACCTCGGCCTGCGCCACCTGGCCGACGGCGTAACGGCTCTCGGCGATATGCAGAAACTGCTCCAGGATGTTGCGGTTGCTTTGCTGCAGCCGCACGGTCGCGTCGGTCAGCGCGAGATCGTAGTAGGCGAACTTGACCTCGCGCGCAATACGGTTGCTGGTCTCGCGCAGGCCGTAGCGCGTCGTTTCCGCATCTTTCGCCGCCAGCTGCTCGCGCAACGCACGCTTGCCCGGATAAGGCAGCTTCTGCGACAAGCCGAGCATTTTCATGGTCATGTCTTCGCTGTCGAAGCGCAGCGGCTGGATAGGCACATTGATGAAGCCCGCTTCCAGCATCGGATCTTCCAGCGCCCCGGCCGGTCGCACGCGCTGCCTGGCAGCCTCGGTCTCTTTCGCCGCTGCGCGCAATTCCGGGTTGTTCTGCAGCGCCTCTGCCACCAGCGCGCTCAGCGTCGATTCGGCCGACTCTGCAGCCCGGCCTTGCGCATAGACGAGGCCGCAAAAGGTAGCCGTGACCAGCGTCACGCCGAGCATTGCGGTCGCGAGCCTGTTTCCACGCATTTGAAACTCCCTTCGGTATCACTAGATAGGTTGCCCATAACTGGCGCTTGCCCCGTCGAAAAGGGCGCATGGCGCCGCCGCGACGGGAATTACCGGACAAGACGCAGACCAGGCGCGCAAGCAATCGGAGCCAGAGCGCCACGCCGCGGGGGAGAAAATCAGATCAGCAGGCGGGAACTGCGCAGATGGATTGCAAGCAGCGGTGGCGCCGCTCGATGAGGCAGGGGAACCGAGGCCCCTAGCCGCGGAGGAAACATCGGTGATGCTGCGCAAAAGGCCAGTGCCTGCTGGCTCAGGTTGCGCCGGACCGAGCTCGTCGGCCTGTCGGCCGGCACGGACGGCGCGGCGATGCCGAGGCAGGCCTGGTTCTTAAGCCCACTGTGGGTCTCTGGCGCCCGCTCAGCCGAATGGCCGCATTCCAGGTGCAGCGATTGTTCATGCGCTGCAACTGCCGCCAGCACCTCGCGATAGGGGAGCAAGGCCGTACTGAGCCACGTGCCCAGCCATACCAAAACAAACCACCGTCCCCAGCGTCTGGCTGAACGCCCCGAGATCAGGCGGCAATACCCTTTGGCTGAATGGCGGCTAGGTGAGGTATGCATGGCGGTCGGAATATACCGGGCCCGTGGCGCGCTGCTTTGATCCAAATCAATCGCCATCTGTCTGCGCTGCGCCAGCGACGCGCGCCGGAGCGCCTACTTCCGCTTCTCCAGGCGCACGACCGTAAACACGCCGCCGACCGAATCCGCCTCGAACGCGATCTTGTCCCCGGGCTTCAAATCGTCGAGCACGGCTTTGTCCTTGACCTTATACGGCATGGCCATTGCCGGCATGTCCAGTTTGGGCATCGGACCATGCTTTATCGTCGCGGTGCCTGCAGCCCTGTCGACCCTGAGCACTTCGCCCTCGGTCAGCGCCGCGCTAGCGACGGCGGCCGGTTTGGTCCCGGTTTTTGCCGACTGCCTTTCGCTTGCACCGGCTGCGGACTGGAACGCGAGACCGGCGCTCAGAAGCAAGGCCGCGATCAAAATCGAATTTCGAGTCATATTCCTACCCTTCATAAGCAACAAATGGGGGGGGGTGCACTATAGCAGCTATCGGATCTGCACCCTGCCGCTGCGCCGGTCGCCGCAATAACTGTCTAGGATCAAACGGCGATAGACCAGCGCGCCGGCATCGTGCCCGCTTGTGGTCTACAGGAAGCTGACGCCTGCATTACTTCTTCGTAATTTTCCGGTGCTGCATCTGGTCACGGGCTGTTCACGGGCTTGCCATCGCCCCTGCATTTGCCGTTGCAAAATTCATATTGCAACGGGTTCCAGGGGTCAATCGATACTCTGCTGAAAGCGGACGGCATCGCCTATGGCGCCCGCCAGCCATCGGGATGGGGTATCAACATATACCTATGGGGGGTACTTGACATATACCCTAGTGGGGTATATGTTCAGGGCAGACAGACAGGAGGCCGCCCGGGCAGGAGAGCGCAGCCATGTTCCTCGCCATTAATTCCAGCATTGCCGTCCGCGCCGCAGCGCAGGCGGTTTGGGATGATGCCTGCAGACCCGAGAATTGGACGGCGTCGAATCCGACCGGGCACTTCGGGCTGCGTCTCGACAGCCGGACGACTTGACTCACGCGGGAGTGGCGTTCGTCCTGCAGGAAAGCATCGCGGGCAGGCGTGGTGCCGCTGTTGCGGCGATTTCACATAATCGACGCGGCTACGCAGCGCAATTGCGTGGGTGACCAAAACGAATATTGCTGAAAGGACTGAACATGGCAACCGATCCAGTATGTGGCATGAAGGTAGACGAAGAAACCGCGGCGGCCACTCGTGTGCGCGAAGGGACTTCGTTCTATTTTTGCTCGGCACGCTGCGGCTCCAGATTCGACGCCGATCCCGGCGCGTACCTGAAACAGGCGCACGCGCCGGCCGCCACCGCTGCCGGCGCCCCTGCCGCGCGCGCGCCTGGCGCAACCTATACCTGCCCGATGCACCCGGAAGTACGCCAGCCGGGACCGGGCAGTTGCCCCAAGTGCGGCATGGCGCTGGAGCCCGAGGTCCCGCGTGCCGCAGCGGCGACGCAATACACCTGCCCGATGCATCCGGAGATCGTGCGCGACGAGCCCGGTTCCTGCCCCAAGTGCGGCATGGCGCTGGAACCCATGACTGCGACAGGCGCTGATGAGGAAAACGCCGAACTGATCGACATGACGCGGCGCTTCTGGGTCAGCACCGCGCTCGCGCTGCCGGTGTTCATCCTGGCGATGGGCGCCGAATTCTTCCCGGACCTGGTTAACGCGCTCGTAGCCCCACGCCCGCTGCACTGGTTCGAGTTCGCGCTGTCGACACCGGTGGTGCTGTGGGGCGGCTGGCCTTTCTTCGTGCGCGGCTGGCAGTCGGTGGCGAACCGCAGCCTCAACATGTTCTCGCTGATCGCCCTGGGCGTAGGTGTGGCCTGGGTCTATAGCACTGTAGGGCTGCTGTTTCCGGGTCTGTTTCCCGCAGGCATCCTCATGGAAGGCGGACTGGTTCCCGTCTATTTCGAAGCTGCCGCGGTGATCACGGCGCTGGTGCTGCTCGGCCAGGTGATGGAACTGCGCGCGCGCAGCCGCACCAGCGCGGCGATCAAGCTGCTGCTCGGCCTCGCGCCCAAGACGGCGCGCATCGTGCGCGCCGACGGGCGCGAAGAGGACACGCCGCTGGAATTGGTGCAGCCTGGCGACATTCTGCGCGTGCGCCCCGGGGAAAAGGTCCCGGTCGATGGCATCGTCACCGAAGGGACGAGTTCCGTCGATGAAGCGATGGTGACGGGCGAACCGATCCCGGTGGAAAAACACGCCGGCGAGCGCCTCATCGGCGCCACGGTGAACGGCACCGGCAGCCTGCTGATGCGCGCCGAGCGCGTCGGCGCAGATACCTTGCTTGCGCAGATTGTGCACATGGTGTCCGAGGCCCAGCGCAGCCGCGCACCCATCCAAAAACTGGCCGACACGGTATCCGGCTGGTTCGTCCCGGCGGTGATTGCTATCGCCCTGGTTACGTTCGCGGTGTGGTGGATTTGGGGGCCGGAGCCGCGCCTCGCGCATGCCATCATCAACGCGGTCGCGGTGCTGATCATCGCCTGTCCCTGCGCGCTGGGGCTGGCGACGCCGATGTCCATCATGGTCGGCACCGGGCGCGGCGCAACGGCCGGAGTGCTGATCAAGAACGCCGAAGCGCTGGAAGTCCTGGAGAAGGTGAATACGCTGGTCACCGACAAGACCGGCACCCTGACCGTGGGCAAACCCCAGCTGACTGCGGTCGTGACCACCGAGGGCTTAGGCGAGGATGAGATTCTGCGCCTCGGGGCCAGCCTCGAGCGCGCCAGCGAACATCCATTGGCGGCGGCGATTATCGCGGCAGCCGAAAAAAGGGGGCTGGCGCTGACCGCCGTCGACGCCTTCGAATCGCACACCGGCAAAGGCGTGAGCGGAAAGATAGACGGCCGGATGGTCGCGATCGGCAATGCCAAGCTGCTGGAGGCCTTGAACATCGCAGCGGGCAAGCTCGGCGAGCAGGCCGAAACCATGCGCGCCGAAGCGCAGACGGTGATGTTCGTCGCGGTGGACGGCAAACTCGCCGGACTGATAGGCGTCGCCGACCCGATCAAGGACACCACCGCGGAAGCGATCCGCCAGTTGCACGAAGAAGGCCTGGAAGTGGTGATGCTTACCGGCGACAGCCAGGCGACCGCCGACGCGGTGGGCAGGCAACTCGGAATCGACCGCGTCATCGCTGGCGTACTGCCCGAACAGAAATCCGAACTGGTCAAGAAGCTTCAGGCAGAAGGCCGCATCGTGGCCATGGCCGGCGACGGCATCAACGATGCGCCCGCATTGGCGCAGGCGCAGGTTGGCATCGCCATGGGAACCGGTACCGACGTGGCAATGGAAAGCGCCGGGGTGACGCTGGTGAAAGGCGATCTGCGCGGCATCGTGCGCGCGCGCCGCCTGAGCCGCGCCACCATGAGCAACATCCGCCAGAATCTGTTTTTCGCGTTCATCTACAACGCGCTCGGTGTGCCGATTGCCGCGGGCGTGCTCTACCCGGTATTCGGCCTGCTGCTCTCGCCCATGATCGCCGCCGCCGCGATGAGCTTCAGCTCGGTCTCGGTGGTGACCAATGCATTGCGGCTGAATCGCATGCGTCTATGACGTACGTTTTGGCTACGCCGTATAGCGTACCTGCACATGATCGCCAGCGGCAGTCGAACTGCCTGTCAGGGCTTTCGTAAAGGAAGCAGCGTGTGTCACTTGTTGCTCATCGGTCTGCCACTCGTTGGGCTGTCGGTGTTCTGGTTCCTGCCCCTGCCCGTCGCGCTGCCGATGTTCCTCCTGATCGGAGCCGCCACCGCAGCTTTTTACTGGTACCTGTACAAGGGCAACGGCCGTCCCGTCCTGACCGGCGCCGAGGAGATGAAACGCGCGGTCGGCGAGGTGCTCGCCACGAACGGGCGCCTGGCGGATGTATGGGTACACAGCGAGCTTTGGTCGGCGCGATACGAAGGCGAGCTGCGCGCGGGCGACCTCGTTCAAGTGGTCGGCATGGAGGGTTTATGCCTCAGAGTCCGCAAGTTCGCCCGCGCGCCTGTCAGCAGTGACCGCGTGGACTAATCGAACTTGCGTTCGCAAACATGCTGCGACGCACCTCTACACGCGAGAGGAATGAATTACGCAAAAGTAATCTGTGCGTCAGCCCCTTGTCGCGAGTATCCCAGCATGATACGGACAGTGGATCCGGGCGGCGGGAACTTCTTGAAGGTGATCGCCGCGTCTCCTCAAGCGGGATTTCCGTCGACGCATCGAAGATTGACCTGGGGCAAGCGCAGTTTAGAGAGGAGCGTCACATGGATTCCGGACGACTGGAAAAAGATCCGGTCTGTGCAATGATGGTCGGCGAATGGGAGAAGCAGTTCGTTCATCGCGGCATAGGCTACGCGTTTTGTTCGCAACAATGCCGCGAGCGCTTCATTTCGTCGCCTGAACTGTACGTGGGGCGGCGCGGCCTGTTGGCGCCAAAGCAGAAAGGCATGGAAATAATCAAGCGCAATCGCATGCCGCTGAGCATGCCGCTCGCGCAAGCGGAATTCCTCAAATTGAAGGGCGCATTGCTGTCGATGATGGGCGTAATAGCGGTGCATCCTTCCAGTCCGATGGCTGAAGGAAGGCCTGGCACGCCGGGACTCGAGAGCCGCAGTTCGGCGACCCCGCGCATCGAAGCGCTGGAAATTACCTACGACTTGCTCCAGGCGACAGCCGCACAGATCGAACGCAAGTGCGCGGAACTCGACGTAATGCCAAGCAACCGCTGGGGCGAAAAACTGCTGCGGGATTTCATTCACTACATGGAAAAATGCGAACTGGAGGATCTTCAAAATCGACCCGCCGTTCCGGCTGGAGGAGAGGCGTGCTCGCGCCGCACTGCGACCGCATTCCAACGAGGCGCGTGACCGCGCACCCCGACCACCGAAAGTTCGCAGGAGTCACTTCACTTCCGTTGTTGCCCTCCTGCCCCTGCACTTTTGCTCGCAGATTGCACGCCGCTTTCTTTTCCTGCTCCGAGTACGTAGAAGCCCAAGGCGGCAAGCAGCAGCAATGCCACGCCGAACACCTGCGCGACCGGTATATCCCAGGCGACCAGAGCCGGATTGCCGCGGAAGAATTCAACCGCGAATCGCGCCGCGCCGTAGCCCGCCACATAGGTCAAAAAGACAAAGCCGGCGCGCTTGTATCGTTTCCGCGTCTGCCAGACGAGCAGAAAAACCAATAGGTAAGCCGCCGTCTCATAAATCTCTACCGGATGACGGGCAATGTTCAAGGGCGCCATGGAGCGGGGATCGGTGTAGGTAATGGCCCAGGCAAGATCGGCCGCCTTTCCGTAGCTATCCCCATTCAGCAGGCAGGCGAATATTCCGGCAGCCTGCGCCAGGATTACGCCCGGCGCCAGGGTATCGGCGAAATGCCAAAACGACAGTTTGTTTTTCCGGCAATACCACAGCGCGGTCGCGAGTCCGCCGATAAGCGCGCCGATAATGCCTATGCCCCCATGCCAAAACGCCAGGATCTGCCAGGGATTCTGCAGAAAATAGGCCGGGTTGGAGAACGCTACGAAATAGATTCTGGCACCGATAATTCCGCCCACAAGAGCGTAGAACGCAAAATCGTGAATCAGGCTTGGATCGAGGCCCTTTCGTTTTGCCTCCCTTAAACTCAACCAGAGACCGAGAAAGAAGGACAGGGCGACGATAATTCCATAAGAGCGAAGCTCGAAAGTTCCCAGCTGAATCAGAACCGGATACATGCCTTCATCCCCATCAATTGTTGCGCAGTCGCGGGCGCTTCATCAAACGGTCGCGAACATGACTATGCCTATCGACAGCACGACTCGCTGCCAGTCGCGGACCGGACCTTTCCGACCATTTCCTCTTATGCGGCCGACGCCAATTTTTTGTCCTCAAGGCGTGCGCTGCAGAAGGGCATCCACCGCTTCTTTTGCCACTGCCGGATCTGCCGCCAGCCAGATCGCATCCGCGTCCTGGCGATAGAAATAATGGATCCGGCCCTCGCCTAGCGCGGAATAGACGGTTGTGCCGTTTCGCTCAGACGACTTCAAGTGAGAGAAGGGCGTTTTTCCCGCGCGAATGCCAGCGGCCATTTTTTCAATCTGGGTGACCGTCATGGACGCACGGACGGGGCGAGAAACATAGAGCATGGCAACCAGGCCGTTCCTCTCGTAGTGGGCGACATAAGCATCGGTCGCCGCAAGCCCTTTGCCGTGGAGGCGATCAATCGCCTGCAACGCTATCTTGCCGCGCAACGCGTGGGCCAGTTCGAGCGCGCCCAGGGACTTGGGTGGCTCCAGCTGGGCCGCCTGCGCGTACACCGCAACAAAGAATGCTGAAACAGCTAGGCCTGCCAAGCTGCGGATACCGCGGCGGATAGCCGTATTTTTCATCTTCTTCAACACTCCTTGGCCGGCAAGTACTCAGCTGTTCTATATGGTTCGGTGAACAGCTCAGTGTGCCGCCTCGCGCTTGTCGTCAACATGACGGCTTGATTACGCATATGTAACGCGCTGGTCATGCCGAAGACAGTGGCGGCTTGTTAGTCTGCTGACTGGACGACGTTTTCACCGAATGCGTCCAGGCGGTTGAGTGATTTTGCAAGTTAACCGAAACAGTAAAGAGAGGTATCGCCATGCTTTGTTGCGTAGGCCTGATCGGGGGGATGGCCGTGGGTCAGTCTCTGGGTGGCCCCTGGACCTATATCGCGCCGGCCGCAGGTTTTGGAATTGGCCTGGTAGCGGATATGAAATTCATGAAAGGAATGCATGGAGGCGGCGGCAAGCACGATATGGCCGGAGACGCCCGCAAAGACGCCACCCCGGTTCGCGGGATGGAAGTAGATGAAAGCAGAGTGCCGCAACAACTGCCGCAACTGGACAAGGGCTAAACGACCCGCGACGAAGCCGGGGGTTTGTCTCAATGCGAGCGCACTGGACTGATTGGCGGTCGCATTGATTGCGCCTACGGCGCCGACGGCGGAGAAGTCGCAGTTGTGCCGGGACACGACGGCGTTTGCTTCAGCCCGCTTCCGGATTGAGCCAGCGGGCAGGCGTTCGATTCCGCGATGTGCCTGCTGACGAGCAGCAGCGAAACGAATAGCATCGCAGCGCTCAAGATTCCGAATTCCTCACCGTTCAGCGGCAGCGCTGCGAGTGCCCCGGCTGCGCCCAGAGACGGAAGGACCACGCCCAGGATCAACGATCCGCAAGTGGCGCAGCCGACACCGATCAAACCGCTCGCCATGGCGCCGGAACCGATGGCGATGCTCTGTCCGGCCGCCGCCATGCGCCTTTGCTTCAGCAGATAGGCGATCATCGCTGTCGTGAGACCGAAGAGTATGGCGATCACGACGGTGTACCCCGCAGAGAGCAGGCTGAAATTCGTGGCGATGCCGCCCAGCAGGCTAAACGCAATACCCAGCGCGGCCGCAAGCGGCGCGTTCGAACCGGAATACACCTGAGCGATCAACCCCAGATTGGGAAACCATACTGCCAGAAGAAACACCAGGATCGCGAGCACGCCGGCAAGGGCGATGTAAGAGGGATGCGCAAATACCTGGCCGAATGCAACTTGCAGATTGCTTAGGTGACGCGCCACGGGTCATTTTTTCTCAAGCGCCAGATCGACGAGTTGCTTCACGGCCGCGTAGGGCTGCGCGCCCGAGAGCGGAAAGGCCTTGCCGCTTTTCGATACGATAAAGCTCCAGGGCGTGCCTTGCCCTCCGCTGGCGACGGCGTCTTTGACATCTTCTTCGATACGTCGGTCATGCCGCCCGCTGCTAAGGCAGGACGCGAAGCGTGCCTTGTCGAGTCCGATTTCGCCGGCGATTTGCGGCAGCACCGTATCGATATCCGTGCGATTGTTCGAGGGCGTCAATTCAAAGAACCGATCCGCGAATTTCCAGAACGCGACGTTTCCGCCGATCTCGGCTGCGCACTCGGATGCCACCGCCTCTTTGCGCGCCTTGCCCGGGTGGAGCTCATCGAGCGGGAAGTGGCGATACACCCAGTTCACCTGACCCTTGGACTCGTCCACCAATCGCTTTGCGGTTGCGTGGAAGCGTTTGCAGAACGGGCACTCGAAGTCGGAGTACTCGACCAGCGTAACCGCTGCGGTGGTGTCCCCGCGAATGTGGTCGCGCCCCTTGGAAACCTGCCGCAATGCTGCTACCCGCTTATCGGCTTCGCGCCGCTCGTTCTGCGCTGCCTCGGCGCGCTGTCGTTCTACATAGCGGGCAATACCCGCATCAATTTCCCGGTCGATCGCGCCGCTCTCGCGCAGTTCCTTGATAACCGCATCCTTGACCTGATCGACCAGTGCCGGGTCTGCGGCTTGTGCATTCGCGGTTGCGGCAAACAAGACCAGCCCCGTCATCATCACTCTGAAAAGTGCTGCCATCGACACAATTCCTGCCCTCGTTATGTAATGGTTCATGCCCCGCCTCCGGACCCCGGCCGCTTCTCGCCGCTGTCAGCCACGCTCGCGAGCGGCCGCAGGCAAAACGCAAAGGAAGAACCTTGGAAGCTACCCTGTGGGTCAGCGGCGCCCAGCCACGTAAGCCGCAGTCACTTTGTGGACGTCGTCGCCATGACCCATGATTTGTCGATTCCGATCAGTGAAATCCGCTCGCCCGGGGACATGCAGCGATTGACGTGCATGTTGTGGGTGTCGATCACCGTGATCCGGCTGCCATCTGTCAATTCGATGATATTTTGGCAGTGGCTCAGGCCCTCGGCGTCGGCATCACAATTGGTATCGCTGGTCACGGTCCCCGCAAGGCGCTTGCCGGCTTTCGGCGCTCGCCCCGCTACGATCTGCAACAGATATTTTCCGCCATGGCCGTTTTCCTGCCACGATTTCATCGCCACGCCGCGAGGAATCGGCGGCTGCGGGCTTGCGGCCTGCGCTTTGTAGGAATACAGCGCTGCCGCGCTCAGTACAAGCACGGCAAGCAGCAGTCGGCCTGCGGGGTAAAGCCTGGATTGAATATTCATTTCTATCCTCTGTCTATCCGGGTTGGTTGGACCTAAGACTCAGTCTGCCGCCAGGCGCTTATCGTCAACATGACGGCTTGATTACTAATTTGTAATGTCATCGTCATGTCAAAGATAGCGGCGGACTCTTAAGCTTGCCGGCGGACATTCTCGACTCGGTGCAATTCAACTATTCAACGGGCATACAACCATGGGCTGTCGCAACTCGATCAGGTTTTTGCTTTCTCATCTCGTCGGCGCGGCATTGCTTTTCGGCGCCCCCGCATTCGCCGCCGATCTCGCGCCACAAAGCAGCGAAAGTGACGGCGTAACGATTGAAGTCAAGCCGGTGGAGGTGTCTGCCAAAGCAAACACCTGGTCGTTCCAGGTTTCGCTCAGCACGCACAGCCAGGAGCTGAGCGACGATCTGTTGCGCACCGCGTTCATCCTGGACCGCGCCGGCAATAGGAAGCTTGTGCCGACTGTCTGGACAGGCGATGCCCCGGGCGGCCATCATCGCAAGGGCGTGCTCAGCTTCAAGGCGTTGACGCCTCTGCCCAAGGCGATCGAGTTGCGCGTCCAGCGCGCGAGCGAGAAGGCGCCTCGCCTGTTCCGCTGGGACCTGGACTGTCCCTGCAACGACCCGAAGATGCACGCCTCCTGACCGTCCTCCGAACCGATGCACGGCGCTATCCGCGTGACGCCCGACTAGGGCGGGCACGCGGTACAAATGCGGGTGGCAAAAAAACTGAAATGATGAGCACAATTGCAGGCCGCATATGGACGCGCGCGATTGCCACGGGCGCTTTCGTGCTGGCCTCGCAAGCCACGCTCGCTGCGGCCCCGCCGCCCGCTGTACTCGTGAACAGCGCCGAGGCGCGCTTTGAGCGCGTGGTGCAGGGGATGAGCAGCGGCAAGCTGCCGGCCGCGCTAGCCGAGATGGACCGCCTGGCCGAACGCTACCCCAACTGGCGCCTCGCGCACCTGGTGCACGGGGATCTGCTGCTCGCCCGCAGCGCGCCGATCGCGGGATTTGGCAATGCGGCGGATGCTAAAGGCGAACGCCTGGAAGATTTGCGTGCGGAAGCCCTGACACGCCTGCGCGCCGTGCGCGACCCGCCTCCCGCCAGCGCAATTCCCCGCTACCTGTTGCAATTTGACCGCAGGCAAAGCAATGCCATCGTGGTTGACGCCGGTCGGTCGCGGGTCTATGTCTACGAAAATTCCGGCGGGACACCGCATCTGGTACAGGATTTTTATTCCACGCTGGGCAAGAACGGCGTCGACAAGCTGCGCGAGGGGGACCGCAGGACACCGCTCGGCGTGTATCACGTTACCGCCAGGATTCCCGGAGCCAAGCTGCCCGACCTCTACGGCTGGGGCGCGTTCCCGATCAGCTACCCGAACGCGTGGGACCGCATGGCGGGCCGCACCGGCTACGGCATCTGGCTGCATGGGGTGCCTACGGACACCTATGCGCGCGCGCCGCGCGCGAGCGATGGCTGCGTCGCGCTCGCCAATACGGACATCGCCGAGCTGGCAAAGCACGTGCAGGTCGGCGTGACGCCGGTAATCATCGCCGACACAATCGAGTGGATGACGCCTGCGGCGGCGCGCGATGAGCGCAAGGGATTCACGGACCAGCTGGAGGCGTGGCGCAAAGACTGGGAGAGCCGCGATGCCGGGCGCTATCTCGCCCACTACGCGCGCGAATTCCGCTCGGACGGCATGAACCTCGCCGCGTGGAGCGCACACAAGCGCCGCGTCAATGCCTCCAAGCGCTGGATCAAGGTTTCGCTCGATAACATAAGCGTGTTCCGTAATCCGGGACAGAAGCCGCTGATGGTGGTCAGTTTCGATCAGGACTACAGCTCGAGCAATCTCGCACAA
Organism: Burkholderiales bacterium; assembly: GCA_014860355.1. GTDB lineage: Bacteria > Pseudomonadota > Gammaproteobacteria > Burkholderiales > SG8-39 > 2-12-FULL-64-23. Next base: position 74,185 of record JACZJV010000105.1, read on the forward strand.
CGCACGCGCAAGCGCCAGTACTGGACCCTGGAGGGCAGCCGCTGGCGCATCGCCTACGAAGCTCCGGTCGGCAGCGTCCCGCTCGCTCTACCCGAATCGTTTCCGCGGCAGCGCGCTGCGCTTGCGCCGCGCAGATGATCTATCGATCGGATGAGAAGCCGCTTAGCGCGGATCAGGCCGATATGCCGGCCGGGAATCTGAGCTCGAATCGAATCATCCCGCTTGCCGACGTGGCCACAATGGAACCTTGATGCGCCTCAACGATGGATTTGGTGATGGCCAGCCCGAGGCCGGCGCCGTCGCTCGACTTTTGCCTGGAGGCGTCCACCCGGTAAAACCGGTCGAACAGGCGCGAAAGCTGCTCTGGCGCAATAGGCGCCCCCGGATTTACGACCGCCAGCTGCGTCTCGCCGGAGCTAAGTTGTTCGATGCTTACTTTGACTGCATTGCCGCGCAAGCCATGGCGCAATGCGTTGGACAGCAGATTGCTTAGCGCGCGGCGAATCATCAGCCGGTCGCCTGGCACGGTGCCGGCGCCTTCGAGCAACAGACCAACGCCTTTTTCTTCGGCGAGCGCTTCGTAAAAAGCGAATAGCCCCCGCGTTTCATCGGCAAGATTCACCTGTTCCCGGCGCGGCACAATCAGTCCGTTGTCGGCTTTGGCCAGAAACAGCATGTCGCCGATCATTCTGGACAGCCGGTTGTATTCCTCCAGATTGGAATAGAGGACCTCCCTGTATTCGTCGGCGGATCTGGCACGCGAAAGCGCGACTTCCGTTTCCGTGACCAGGTTGCCAACCGGGGTGCGCAACTCGTGGGCGAGATCGGAAGAAAAATCCGACAGGCGCCGAAACGAATCTTCCAGGCGGGCCAGCATCGAATTCAATGCCGCAACCAGATCGGACAACTCGGGCGGGACCCGATCGGGCGACAGGCGTTCGTCCAGCCGGCTCGCAGAAATACTGTGGGCCAGCGCCGCGATGCGGCGTATTGGCTCGAGCCCGCGGCGCGCCGCTATCCAGGCGAGCACGCCTGTCAGCAGCATGCCCGCGGCGATGGACAGCCAGAGGATTCTGCGCAGCGCCGCCATGAAATCGCGCTGATGGTCGATATTGACCGCGACAAACACCTTGGCGGGAGGGATTCCGGCAATGCCCAGGGGCAGCGCGGCAACGATCTCCCTGAACGCGTGCCCGCCGCTTTCCCGCACTACGGGTCCACGTCGAACCGGGAACTCCTTGTCCGGGTTGAATTCAATCGGATTATCCGCGAACACCGCATCCGACGAGGCGAATAATGTGCGGCCCTCGGGGCCGACGATCTTGATGGACAGACCGGGAAAGCCGACCAGGGCATCGCTAAGCAGTTGCGGGACCAGATCCAGGTCGCTTCTGAAGTGGACCTTGGACAGGACCGTGCCCACGAGTTCTGTCGTGCCATCGAGCTCGTTCATATCCTGCTCGATGAAATGACTCTCTACCAAAGCGCCGACCAGATAGCCGACCGCCAGCAGCACCGCCGTGGAGACCGTGGAGAAAAACAGCGTGAGACGATAAGTTACCGACCTGACGCGCATTAAACCGATTCCGGAACCTCGAGAACGTAACCCATGCCACGCACAGTGACGATCAGCTTGGGTTCGAAATTATCGTCCACTTTCGCCCGCAACCGCCGCACGGCGACTTCGATCACATTGGTATCACTGTCGAAATTCATGTCCCAGACTTGCGAGGCGATCAGCGAACGCGGCAACACCTCGCCCCGGCGCCGGAGCAGAAGCTCCATCAGGGCGAATTCCTTGGCGGTGAGTTCGATTCGCTTGCCGGCACGCGTCACGCGGCGGCGCAACAGGTCCAGTTCCAGATCGGCTGCCTTGAGCAGCTCCGGTTCCATGGTCTTCCCGCGTCGCAGCAGCGAACGTACCCGCGCGAGCAGCTCGGAAAAAGCGAAAGGCTTCACCAGGTAGTCATCCGCGCCGAGTTCCAGGCCCTTGACGCGATCCTCGACCTGGTCGCGCGCGGTAAGAAAAAGCACCGGCATAGTCTTGCCTGCAGCACGGATCGCCCGCAGCACGCCCCATCCGTCCAGTCCCGGGAGCATCACGTCCAGCACCACAAGGTCGTAGTCCCCGGTCCGAGCTAAATGCATTCCGTCCAGGCCGTCCCGGGCGAGATCCACCACGAAGCTGGCTTCCACGAGGCCCTGCTTCAGGTAATTCCCCGTTTTCTGCTCGTCCTCGACGATCAGGATTTTCATCGTCGCCTTTCCATAACTACGTGTCAGCGTGCATTGTGCATGAATCACCTTGCCCTGGATCAAAGATTACAGAGATGTAATCACCGCGTCAGATTGCCGTCGGGGAGCCAACCGGATGATGGGCGCATTGGACCGGCTACGGGCCAGCAGGGATTACCCGCCGGGGAATTGACGTTTTCTTAACTTAGGAAAAATCATGGAATGGCTATCGCAGAACTGGATTTGGTTGGCATTCGCTGCAGCTATGATCTTTATGATGCGCCGCGGCGGCGCCGGGGGCTGTTGTGGCGGCGGGCATGGCAAAGACGACAAGCTACCTGAGGCCGGAGGCGTGCAAGCCAAGGACGCCGTTGCAGGCGGCTGCTGTGGCGGCGGGCATGGCGCGGACGACAAGCGAACTGAAACCGAGGACTCGAAAACCGGCCCCGCCACTGTCGGCGCAGGGCAACAGCACTAGGAGGCGAGGCGTCCATGATTCCGGAAATCGGACACTTCGCCCTCATTCTCGCCCTGGTTCTCGCACTGGTGCAGGGTGTTTTCCCGCTGATTGGCGCCGCGCGCGACAAGCTGGCGTGGATGCAGGTGGGGCGCACTACGGCGCTGGGGCAGTTCCTGTTCATCGCGATTGCATTCGGTTCGCTGATCTACGCTTTTGTCAGCAACGATTTTTCGGTGCTCTATGTCGCATCGAACTCCAACTCCTCCCTCCCCTTGCAATACCGCATCGCCGCCACCTGGGGCGGGCACGAAGGCTCGATGCTGTTGTGGGTGCTGATTCTCGCCGGGTGGGCGGTCGCGATCACGCGTTTCAGCCGCCACATGCCGGAGGATTTTGTCGCCCGCGTGCTGGGGGTGATGGGATTGGTCAGCGCAGGCTTTCTCGCCTTCCTGCTGTTTACGTCCAACCCGTTCCTGCGGCTGATTCCTGCCGCTGCGGAAGGACGCAGTTTGAATCCGCTGCTGCAGGATATCGGCATGGTGCTGCATCCGCCCATGCTCTACATGGGTTATGTGGGATTCTCGGTCGCATTCGCCTTCGCCATCGCGGCGCTGCTCAGCGGCCGGCTGGACGCGGCCTGGGCGCGCTGGTCGCGCCCCTGGACCACGCTCGCCTGGGTGTTTCTCAGCCTCGGCGTCGCCCTTGGCAGCCTCTGGGCCTACTATGAACTAGGCTGGGGCGGCTGGTGGTTCTGGGATCCGGTCGAGAATGCCTCTTTCATACCCTGGCTGGTCGGCACCGCACTGATCCATTCGCTGGCGGTAACGGAGCGGCGCGGCGCGTTCAAGGGCTGGACCGTGCTGCTGGCGATTTCCACCTTTTCCCTGAGCCTCGTCGGAACTTTCCTGGTGCGCTCGGGCGTGCTCACCTCGGTCCATGCTTTCGCCACCGATCCCGCGCGCGGCGCTTTCGTACTCGTGTTCCTGGGCATCGTCGTCGGCGGCGCCTTGCTACTATTCGCCTCGCGCGCCCACCGCATCGGCCTGGGCGGGAGCTTCGACCCGGTTTCGCGCGAGTCCATGCTGCTGTTGAACAACGTGCTGCTGGCGGTGGCGGCAGGTTCGGTGCTGCTCGGCACACTCTATCCGCTGGTGCTGGATGCGCTCGGGGCAGGCAAGGTTTCGGTGGGGCGGCCTTATTTC
>JACZJV010000106.1 GCA_014860355.1 Burkholderiales bacterium
CTTGTGATCAAGGCGAGGTGGCGTAGATCCGGCGGTTGTGCAGTGAAGGAGTGCGTTCTTACCTGGGGAGATCTCGCCTCATGGCTGAAAGGCCGACGTGGTAACACGGAGCGAGAAGTCAGCAGAGGCCGTAGTAGCTGCTGGTTTGGGGCGAAGGGCCGAACGAGGAGAAGTGTTCGAGGCCATGTCGATGCAGCAAGCAAGGCGTCAGATGCCCGCGTCAGCGGGGCGGGTGGGTGTAGTGCACGGTGAAGCCGGGTGCGATCCTGCCAGCGACGAAGCGCGCCGCACGCGACACGACGCCGAGGGCACAGGGTCGGCGCTGCTGATGGCGGCGCTGACGAGAGAGAACCTGCGGCAGGCGTTCAAGCGCGTGCGGGCGAACAAGGGGGCGGCGGGGGTGGACGGACTGGACATTGATCAGACCGCCCGCCAACTCGTCACCGCCTGGCCGACGCTGCGAGAGCAATTGCTGCGGGGGACGTACCGGCCCAGTCCGGTGCGACGGGTAACGATCCCGAAACCCGAGGGTGGCGAGCGCGAGCTTGGCATCCCGACGGTGACGGATCGGTTAATCCAGCAAGCCTTGCTGCAGGTGCTGCAGCCGATTCTCGATCCGAAATTCAGCGAGCATAGCTACGGCTTCCGGCCCGGACGGCGTGCGCACGATGCGGTTCTCGCCGCGCAGGCGTACGTGCGGTCCGGACGGAGGTTTGTGGTCGATGTTGATCTGGAGAAGTTCTTTGACCGGGTCAATCACGACATTCTCATCGACCGTCTACAGAAGCGCATCCCTGAGGCTGGAGTGATCCGGCTGATTCGGGCGTATCTGAACAGCGGCATCATGAGCGATGGCGTGGTGCTGGAGCGGTACCAGGGGACGCCGCAAGGCGGCCCGCTATCGCCGCTCTTGGCCAACGTCCTGCTGGACGAAGTGGATAAGGAGTTGGAACGGCGCGGGCATTGCTTTGCGCGCTATGCCGACGACTGCAATGTCTATGTGCGCAGTCGGAAGGCCGGCGAACGGGTGATGGCGCTGCTGCGGCGGTGCTATGCCAAGCTACGGCTCAAGGTCAACGAGACCAAGAGTGCGGTGGTGCGCGTCACGGGACGCAAGTTTCTGGGCTACAGCTTCTGGTTTGCCAAGGGTGAGGTCAAACGCAAGGTGGCTGCAAAACCACTGGCGACGTTCAAGCACCGGGTGCGGCACCTGACCCGGCGCTCGGGCGGGCGCGGCATGGCGGCGGTCATCGCACGACTGCGGCCTTACCTTTTGGGTTGGAAAGCCTACTTCGGGCTGGCGCAAACGCCGGGCATCTGGCGCGCGCTGGATGAATGGCTGCGGCATCGGCTCCGGGCGATCCAACTCAAGCACTGGAAGCGCGGCACGACCATGTACCGGGAACTGCGGAAACTGGGCGCACCTACCCAGGTAGCACAGCGGGTGGCTGCGAATTCCCGCCGCTGGTGGCGTAACAGCGATGGCGACCTCAAGCGGGTGCTCACCATTGCGTACTTCGAGCGCCTCGGCGTACCCCGTCTCTCATGACCTCAACTTCTCGAACCGCCCGGTGCGGACCCGCATGCCGGGTGGTGTGGCAGGGGCGCAGTCTCTAATGACTGCCCCCTATGCCGATCGTGCGCTGCCGCGCGCGTGCATTCAGGCGCAGGTCAACTTCGAAACGGGTCGTGGGCGGCCCGTCGAACGCCGCGTCGAATTGCGTTGCAACATGTCGTTTCGATAGTCAGCTGCTTGCATTGTTGCGCAGCGCAACAAGAGCGGACGGCGAAGGCGGAAAAAATGTGAGGCGCGTAAGGTTGGTGTAAGCAATCCCGGCTACCCTTTCCGGAGCAAGCGACGGGAATAACAGCTATATTAAGAGACGCCGTTACCGGCATTGGCAGGTTTCACCCGGCCATAGAACGCAATATCAATTGCGCGCGGCTCGCATCGGGGTGGAATCCGGCCAGCCTGCGCCGTGAGTAGCGCTTGAACGAACGACCGGTTTCTTGGATTGTCCAGGAGAGGAGGAGGGGTGACCGATTGCGCCAAAGGCAAGACCGGTGGCGGCGAAGCACGCCGGCGGGCATTGCGCGGTGAACTGAACGCGGCTGCAACGGTCCGGCGGCAGGGCGTGGCAGGATCAGGCGCGCGGCAACGGCCGCGCGCCGGCGCCTTCGCTTGGGTTTGCATTTCCCATCACCGACGCGGCGTCGAGTCCCTGCCGCATCTCCCGCCGGATCTCCTGCCAGCGAAATCGCATCGAATTGCGCACGATTTCGTCATCGAGTTCCTTCAGCACATCGACGATCGGGGCCCAATGTATCAGCGCCCCCGGGCTCTCGCTGAAGGGCGCGTTATCGTCGGTCTGCGCGCTCCAGTTGCACAGCGCGAGCCGGGCGCGCACGCGCTCGGCGTGAGAGGCAAACTCCACGCCCGCATCATCGGGCGTGCCGGTCTCTGCGAGAATCTCGTCCACGATACTGCACATCAGGCGACCGACGTCCGCATCTGCGGCGCCGCTATTGCGACGCACCATTCCACCCGCATAAGCGGCCAGATCGGACAGGCAGGCGAGCCACACGTGCCACTTGGCGATATTAGCGGCGACGACGAACTGATCGTCTTCGTACAACAGGGCAAGCCGGGTTCCGGCGCGGGTGCGCAGGTAACCGTAAAGCGTCATTTGCGCGACGTAACTGGAGCGCGTCTGCAGGAAATGGCGCAGTGCGGCAGCGTCGCGGATGGGCTCGACGCCGCCCCTTCGGCGCAGGAGCCGGCGCACGGCCGCTATGACGCGATCGAGCAGCGGCGGCTGGGCGGGTGCGTCGATCCGGGTCGCGTGGTCAGGCGTATGCATGCTCGGATTATGCAGTATCGCGGTCGAAACCGCAGGTTGTCATTTCGATTGAATGTGCGTACATTTATTTTCCGCCCTGACATGGCTGTGTCTGCGGCGCGGCCGGTTCTCGGGAAGGCGGCCACCGGGTTTAGGAGACCACAAGAGGAGGAACTACAACTATGAGCACTGAAGCGGAAAAAAGGGTAGGGCACTGGAACAAGACACGAGGCCTGATGATCGTGCATCTCGTAATCTGGTTTGTTTTTGCTTTCGGAATTCACTGGTTTGCGCCACAACTAAACAAGATTTCCTTCATCGGCTTCCCGCTCGGTTTCTACATGGCGGCGCAGGGTTCGTTGGTCGTTTTCGTGGTGCAGCTGTTCGTGTTCGCGAAGCAGCAGCATGCGATCGACCGCGAATTCGGCATGGCCGAAGAAGAATAACGGATAACCGGAGGAGACACTCATGAGCATTTTCAGAATTGAGGGCGCGTTCATCGACAACCTGCCCAAGATCTATGCCCTCTATACCGGAGGCTTCTTCCTGTTCATATTAGCGATGGCCATCGGCGAAAAAATGGGAATGAGCGAAGATTCCATCGGCATCGGTTTCGTCGCCTTTACGGTGGTTATCTACGCTCTTATCGGCTGGCTGTCCCGAACAGCCCAGGTGGACGCCTACTACGTCGCCGGCCGCCAGGTCCCCTCGGTGTTCAACGGCATGGCGACGGCGGCCGACTGGATGTCGGGCGCCTCCTTCGTCGCCATGGCGGGGGGCATCTACATGGCGGGCTATCCCTACCTCGGATTCGTGGTAGGCTGGACCGGCGGCTACGTGCTGGTGTCGGTGCTGATGGCGCCCTATCTGCGCAAATTCGGCTGCTACACGGTGCCCGATTTTGTCGGCACGCGCTACGGCGGCAATTTGGCGCGAGGCGTGGCGGTGGTGGTGCTGATTGTCGCTTCGTTCACCTACGTGACGGCGCAGATCAACGCCACCGGGACCATTGCGGCCAAAGTGCTGCAGATTCCGTTCGGAGTCGGCGTCTGGATCGCGCTGGTTGCGATCCTGCTGTGCGCGATGCTGGGCGGCATGCGTGCGGTCACCTGGACCCAGGTCGCGCAGTACATCGTGCTGATCGTCGCCTACCTGGTGCCGGTGTTCTGGATGTCGGCGAAGCAGGGTTTCGGCTATTTCCCGCAGTTCGAGTATGGCGCGGCGGTGGCAAAGCTGGCGGATCTCGAGGTACTGCATCAAGTCGGCCAGCTCAAACCCGCGCAGGCGGTGGCGGGGATGAGCGCGCTGGTCAATTCGACTGCCGGGGCGGCGGACGATCCGATCGCCAAGTTCAGGTTCGTTACCCTTGTCGCCTGCATGATGATGGGCACGGCGTCGCTGCCGCACATTCTGATGCGCTATTTCACCACGCCTTCGGTGAAGGCCGCGCGCGATTCCGTGGCCTGGTCGCTGCTGTTCATCTTTCTACTGTACTTCACGGCGCCCTGCCTCGCGACGCTGACCAAGCTGCAGCTGCTGGATCCGAACCTGGCCACCAGCATTATCGGCAAGCCGATATCCCAGGTAATGGCGCTCGACTGGGTGCAGAAGTGGAGCAATGTCCACTTTCTAAGTGTCGTCGACGCGAACAAGGACGGAATCCTGCAGATCAACGAGTTCTTCATGCGCGCCGACATCGTCGTGCTGGCGACGCCCGAGATGGCGGGGCTGCCGGCGGTGATTTCCGGCCTGGTGGCGGCTGGCGGACTGGCTGCGGCGATGTCGACTGCGGACGGACTGCTGCTCGCGATCGCCAACGCGCTGTCGCACGACCTGTACTACAAGATGATCGATCCGAAGGCGGACACCAAGCGGCGGCTGATCGTTGCGCGCGTGCTGCTCCTGTTCATCGGTGCGGCCGGTTCCGCGGTGGCGAGTCTGCGCCTGACCAATATTCTCGGGGGGGTGGCCTGGGCCTTCGACTTTGCCATGTCCGGCCTGTTCTTCCCGCTGGTGCTGGGCGTCTGGTGGAAGCGGGCCAACCGGCCCGGCGCGATCGCCGGCATGGTGCTGGGCCTGGGTTCGGGTTCCTGGTACCTGTACATGGTCAAGTGGGGCGGCATGAAGCCCTGGTACGGGCTCGACGATCTGCGCTTCGGCATTGTCGGCGCGGCGGTGAGTCTGGTCGCCATGGTGGTGGTGTCGCTGATGACCGCGCCGCCGGACAAGGAGACGCAGGACATGATCGACGAAGTCCGGGTGCCGAAGGGCGCATCGGTGATGTCGGCGACGCACTAGCGATCCCTTGCCAATAGGGGCCGGGGCGAGCGTCATCGCCCCGGCCCTGTTTTTTCCATGCGTAAGGTCACGCTGAATATGAGGTCGCGCCGTGTTTGAGGGGATTCCGCTTTGGGCCATCCTGGTGGATTACGCGCTCGGGGTGGTCATGTACACGCTGATAGCACGCTTTGCGATGGGGATATTCCTGCCCGAGGACAGCTCGTTCTTCTTCAATCGCTTTTTCGTGAAGGTGACCAATCCGCTGCTCAAGCTGTTCGCGCCGATCACGCCCGCGTTCCTGATCCAGCCGATGCGGCCTATCTATGTGGCCTGGTTCTTCTTCATGTTCCGCTTCTATGCCATGCCCTGGCTGCTCGGCTACTCGGTGATGGGCATGCTGTCGTTTCCCCTCGAGGGCGAGGTGGCGCAGGGTCTGTCGCGGCTGCTCGGCAGGTTCCTGAACTAGCCCGGCGCGCGGCAAGCGGCGGCACCGTCGCCCATCCGCGATCGGATATCGGGCGGCCCGGTGCGGCGACCGGCCATGTGCCCGCGACATTCAGGAATTCTTCGGTTTCTCCAGGCAGTAGCCCAGACCGCGCACGGTGACGATTTTGACGTCGCCCGCTTCGAGCTTCCGGCGCAGGCGGTGCACGTAGACCTCGATCGCGTTGGCGCTGACCTCCTCACCCCAGTCGCACAGGTGTTCGACCAGCTGCTCCTTGCGCACGATCCGGCCGGCGCGCTGCAGCAGGATTTCGAGCAGATCGGTCTCGCGCGCAGACAGGTCGAGCGGCGTGCCGCGGATTTCGGCGACATTGCCCACCTGGTCGTAGCTGAGCTCGCCGTGGCGCAGCAGGCCGCAGACGCCGGCGCCGCCGCGGCGCGCGAGCGCGCGCACCCGCGCCTTGAGTTCGCTCAGCGCGAACGGCTTGGCGAGGTAGTCGTCGGCGCCCAGGTCCAGGCCGCGCACGCGGTGGCTGACGCCGTCGCGCGCAGTCAGTATCAGTACCGGCAGCGGTGATTTGCGCGCGCGCAGCCGGCGCAGCACTTCGAGCCCTCCCATCTCGGGCAGCCCCAGGTCGAGGATGAGCAAGCCGAATCCGCCCCGCGCCAGCGCGCTATCGGCCTCGGCACCGGTGCCGACGCAGTCGACCACATAGCCGGCCTGGCGCAACGAACACGTCAGGCCATCAGCCATGACGGCATCGTCTTCAGCAATGAGTACTTTCACGCCATCTCCCGCGGTGCGATGACCGGTCTGCGCCGGCCGTGCGTAACGCAGTGTAGCAAACCGCCTCTGCGGTTGCAGCGGTTGACACCGCCCGCACGCACACGGGGTTGGGCGAGGCCGGCGGCGGCGCCGCCGGACCTTGCCGTAGGGCGATTGCGCTACAATCGTGCGTGCGGCAGGCTGCGGATCTGAGTCGATACGGATCGCCAACGCGCAGCGTCAGCCGCCCAAGGAGGAGCGCGTGGACAACTTCGACGCTACGGCGCAGCGCATGATCGCGCTTTGCATGCTCGGCGTGATCCTGTTCAATTATCCGCTGCTGGCGGTGTTCAACGTCGACGCAACGGTGCTGGGGATTCCGGTCCTGTACGCTTATATCTTCGGCGCCTGGAGCCTGCTCATCGCCTGTATGGCGTACGTGGTGGAAACTAGGCCGTAACGGCCGTTTCGCGAAGGCGCCGACGGCCGCGACGGCCGCCGGCCTGCGGGGGTGGCAGATAGCATGCTGCAAGGCTGGGTCATCGTCCTGACATCGTTTGCCTACCTCGGGCTGCTGTTCGCGATCGCCTACTATGCCGACCAGCGCGCCGACGCCGGGCGTTCGGTGATCGCGAGCCCCTACATCTACAGCCTGTCGCTCGGAGTCTATGCCACCGCCTGGACCTTCTACGGCAGCGTCGGACGCGCCGCCGCCGACGGCGTGGGCTTCCTGCCGATCTACATCGGGCCGACGCTGATGATCGCGCTGTGGTGGGTGGTGATGCGCAAGATCATCCGCATCTCCAAGCGCAATCGCATCACCTCGCTCGCCGACTTCATCGCCTCGCGCTACGGCAAGAGCGCGCTGCTGGGCGGGCTGGTCACCGTGATCGCGGTGGTCGGCATTATTCCCTATATCTCGCTGCAGCTGAAGGCGGTGTCGAGCAGCTTTACCATCCTGCTGCAGTACCCGCAGGTCATTGCGCCGGCAAAGCTCGGCGCGATGCCGATCCTGCAGGACACCGCGCTCGGCGTTGCACTCATCCTTGCGGCATTCACCATCGCCTTCGGCACGCGCCACCTCGATGCCGCCGAGCACCACGAGGGCATGGTCGCCGCGATCGCGTTCGAATCGCTGGTCAAGCTGCTCGCCTTTCTCTCGGTGGGCGCTTTCGTCACCTACGGCATCTACGACGGCTTCGGCGACGTATTCCGCCGCGCGGCGGAAGTTCCCAAGCTGCGCGCGATGATGGCGCCGCTCGAGGGCGTCGCCGGCGGCTACGCCAGCTGGATGTGGCTCACCATCCTGTCGATGATGGCGATCATGTTCCTGCCGCGGCAGTTCCAGATCGCCGTGATCGAGAATGTCGACGAGAAACACCTGAACAAGGCAATCTGGCTGTTCCCGCTGTACATGATCGCAATCAACGTGTTCGTGCTGCCGATCGCATTCGGCGGCCTGCTGCATTTCCCCTCAGGCAGCGTCGACGCCGACACCTTCGTGCTGACGCTGCCGATGGTGGAAAGGCACGAACTGCTGGCGCTGCTCGTTTTCATCGGTGGCCTGTCGGCTGCGACCGGGATGGTGATCGTCGAAACGATTGCGCTCTCGACCATGGTGTGCAACGACCTGCTGATGCCGATCCTCTTGCGGCTGCCCTGGCTGAAGCTGACTCAGCGCCGCGACCTCACTGGCCTCTTGCTCGGCATCCGCCGCGGCGCGATCGTGCTGATCCTGCTGCTCGGTTATGTCTACTTTCGTCTCGCGGGCGAGGCCTATGCACTGGTGTCGATCGGGTTGATCTCGTTTGCAGCGGTGGCGCAGTTCGCACCGGCGGTACTGGGCGGGATCTTCTGGAAGGGCGCCACGCGCCGCGGCGCGCTGTTTGGACTGCTCGCCGGCTTTTGCGTGTGGTCGTACACCCTGCTGCTGCCGGCGTTCGCGCGCTCCGGCTGGCTGCCGATCGGGTTGCTCGAACACGGGCCGTTCGGCATCGGCCTGTTGAACCCGCAACAGCTGTTCGGGCTGGACCGCCTGGACCACATCACGCACGCAATGATCTGGAGCATGATCGCCAACATCGGTGCTTACGTGATCGGATCGCTCTCGGGCACGCAGAGCGCGGACGAGCACCGCCAGGCGAGCCTGTTCGTCGATGTGTTCAGGCAGGGCGGCGGCGGGCGCGAAGCGCGCTTCTGGCGCGGCACGGCGTCGGTGCCCGATCTGTACCGGGTGCTCGCACGCTTCCTCGGCAGCGCCGCGGCCGAGGCCGCGATCAACGCGCATACGCGATCGAAGGGCCTGCGCTACCCGGACGAGGCGCTGCAGGCGGATGCCGAGTTCGTGCACCACGTCGAGATGCAGCTGGCCGGCGCGATCGGGGCGGCGTCTGCGCGCGTGATGGTGGCCTCGGTGGTGAAGGAGGAGGCGCTCACCATCGAAGAGGTGCGCGAAATCCTCGACGAAGCGTCGCAGGTCGTCGAGTACAGCCACCGACTCGAACAAAAATCGCGCGAACTGGAGGCGGCCACGGCGGAGCTGCGCGTCGCCAACGAGCGCCTGACCGAACTCGACCGGCTCAAGGACGATTTCATCTCCACCGTCACCCACGAACTGCGCACGCCGCTCACTTCGATTCGCGCCTTTTCCGAAATGCTGCTGGATGACCCGGAAATCGAACTGGCGCAGCGCAAGAAGTTTCTCGGCATCATCACCAAGGAGACTGAGCGCCTGTCGCGCCTGATCAATCAGGTGCTCGATCTGGCCAAGATCGAGTCGGGCGCGGCCGAATGGCAGGAATCCGGGATCGACATGAGGGAGTTGATCGCGGACACCGTCGCCGGCATGAGCCAGCTATTCAAGGAAAAGAACATCCTGCTGGAGGTGGACTTGCCCGAGCGCGTGCCCGCAGTGACGGCCGATTTCGACCGGATCGTGCAGGTGGTGCTCAACCTGCTGTCGAACGCGATGAAATTCTGCGATCAGGGGCATGGCAGGGTACGGATCGGGCTGAGCGCGCAGAAGACAGACCTGCAGGTGGCCGTGTGCGACAACGGCGCCGGCATCGCCGCCGCGGACCAGGTGGCGATCTTCGACAAATTCCGCCAGGGCGGCGATACTCTCACCGACAAGCCGCAGGGGTCGGGCCTCGGCCTGCACATCAGCCGCCATATCGTCAGGCATTTCGGCGGCAGGATCTGGGTCGAGAGCCGCCACGGCGAGGGCGCATGCTTTTACTTTACGCTGCCCCTCGCCGCCGCGCCGGCGGCCGAACCGCAATGACGGTGTCCGCATTAGTGCCGGGAGGAACGCACGTGACCAAGAGAATCCTGATAGCCGACGACGAGCCGAACATCGTGACCGCGCTCGAATTTCTGTTGCAGCGCAACGGCTACGAGGTGCTGCTCGCACGCGACGGCGAAACGACGCTGCAGCAGGTCGAGCTGCACCGGCCGGACCTGGTACTGCTCGATGTAATGATGTCGGTGAAGAGCGGCTACGAGGTGTGCCAGCGCATGCGCGAGCGCGCCGAGTGGCAGCACATCAAGATCATCATGCTCTCGGCCAAGGGGCGGGAGGCGGAAGTCAACAAGGGCCTGTCCCTCGGTGCCGACCTTTACGTCACCAAGCCCTTCTCCACCAAGGAACTGGTCGCCAAGATCGACGAATTGCTCGGATCGGCGGCGAAAGCGGGCGGGGCGTGAATGTCAGGCTGAAATTCGCGCTCGCGCTGGCGCTGTTCTTCGGCGGCATCGTCGCAGTGGTGGCGGCGACGGCCGCGCTGGTCGCCGCCGGGTTGCCCGGCGAGCAATACGAGTTCTTCATGCACATCGTAAGACAGCGCGCAGCGGTGCTCGGCTTCGCAGCCATGCTGCTGCTGTTCGCGTGTGCGGGCGTGCTCGGCTGGCTGTTTCGCAGCTACGTGACCGCGCTGCGCTCGCTCGCCGAGCAGACCCGGATCGTGTTCGCGGCCAACCGCGAACACCGCGTGGCGGCATCCGGCGCGCCCGAGCTGGCGGATGTTGCAGCGGCCATCAACCGGCTGGCCGAAGCGTATTGCCGGCTGCAGGCCGACCTGGAAGCGCGATCCGGCGCGGCCAATGTACAGCTGGAGGAGGAGCGCAACCGTCTCGCTGCGCTGATGTCGGAACTATCCGAGGGTGTGCTTCTGTGCAACGCCGAAGGCCGCATCCTGTTGTACAACGAAAAAGCCAGGGCCCTGTTCGGCACGGCGATGGCACCGGGTGCGCGCCAGGAGTTCGTCGGCCGGCTGGTCGGCCTGGGGCGCTCCGTATTCACGCTGATCGACCGCGACCAGGTGGCGCACGCGCTGGAAAAGCTGCAGTCCAGCCTGGACCAGGGAGTCGAATATCCGGCTACCCGCTTCATCACCAACGCGGTGACCGGCGCGCTGGTCAAGGTGCAGATGGCGCCGTTTCTGTCGGCGGGCCGGCGCATCGCGGGCATGGTGCTTACGCTAGAAGACGTGACCGAATTGATGGACCGGGAAGCGCAACGGCGCTCGCTGCTGCAGGCGTTCGCATCGGGCGTACGCGCACCCATGGCGAGCCTGCGCGCGGCGGCCGAGAATCTGGCGTCATTCCCGGAAATGAACGAGGCACGCCGGGTGCAGTTCACCGAAATCGTAGCGGCCGAATCGCGCCAGCTCTCCGCCATGATCAACGACGCGCTGGCGGAATATGCCGAAGCGCTCAAGGCCGGCCTCGCGCTCGAGGACATGCGCGCCGCGGATCTGCTCAGCGTGGCGCGGGGGCGCATCGAGGCTGTGCTCGGCCTGCCTTGCGCGCAGGAGCAGGAACCGGAGGACATCTGGATCAAAGTGGACAGTTTTGCCCTGGTCGAGTCGCTCGCCTATCTGGCCGGACACCTGCGCGACGACTACGGTGTTCGCTCCGTCGCGTTGCGCGCCGCGCAAAGCGGCCGCTTTGCCGAACTCGATCTGGTTTTCATCGGAGCGATCGTGGGTAGCGATGCGCTCGCGCTGTGGGAGAACGAGCCGATGCAGGTCGGCGCCCAGCAGACGCCGCTCACCCTGAAGGGCGTGCTCGAGCGCCATGGCGGCGAGATCTGGGTGCAGTCGCACAAGACCTCGCACACGGCCTGGTTCAGGCTGTTGCTGCCGCTCGGCGCGCCCGCCGCGCCAGCCCCGCGGCGCAGCGTTGCGAGCGACAGCCGGCCCGAGTACTACGATTTCGACCTGTTTCGCCACACCGGCACGGATCAGGGTCTGGCCGAGCGCAAGCTGGCCGATCTGCACTATACGGTGTTCGATACCGAAACCACCGGGCTGGAACCATCCGCCGGCGACGAGATCATCAGCCTCGGCGCGGTGCGCATCGTCAACGCGCGCCTGCTCAAGAGCGAAGTGTTCGAGCAGCTGGTCAATCCGCATCGGCCGGTCAGCAAGGCCTCCACCCGCATCCACGGAATCGAGCAGCAGGCGCTGGCGGGTCAGCCGGCCATAGGCGAGGTGCTGCCGCAGTTTCAGCACTTTTGCGAGGACACGGTGCTGGTTGCGCACAACGCCGCTTTCGACATGCGATTTCTCGAACTGAAGGAGGCTGCTACCGGCATTCGCTTCGCCCAGCCGGTGCTCGATACGCTGCTGCTGTCGGTCATCGTGCATCCCAATCAGGAAAGCCACAGCCTCGAAGCGATGGCGCAACGGCTCGGTGTCAGCGTGATCGGCCGGCATACGGCTTTGGGCGATGCGCTGGTGACCGGGGAAATCTTCCTCAAGCTGCTGCCGCTATTGGCGGAACAGGGCATTCTGACGCTGGGGCATGCGCTCGACGCGTCGCGCGAAACCTACCACGCGCGACTGCAATACTGAAAGCGATACGAGGAACGGCATGTCGGCCAAAAAAGTTGAACTCGAACACCGGCTCGCGCTCGAGCAGCAAACGCTGGCGCTGCCGCTGCGTGCGCTGGTGCGCAACGGGCCCATAGTCTGCCGCGAGGACCAGAGCGTGCGCGCAGCGGTCGCCATCATGCATGAGCACGGTGTCGGATCGGTGGTCGTCGTCGATGCAGATTCCCGGCCCGTGGGAATCTTCAGCGAGCGCGACCTGGTGGGCGCAGTCGCGCGCGGCGAGGACGAGGGCGCCGTCTCCAGCCTCATGACGCGCGAGCCGATTGCGCTTCCCGCCCACGCGTTCGCCTACGAGGCGGCGCTCGCCATGATCGGCAACCACATCCGGCACGTGCTGGTGACGGACGACGAAAGGCTGGTCGGCGTCGTGTCAGAGCGCGATCTGTTTTCGCTGCAGCGGCTCGGCCTGGGCGAACTCACTACGCAAATCCGGCTTGCCGGCGACGTGCGCATCCTGGAGAACATCGCCGCCGAAATCCGCAAACTTACGCGCTTGCTGGTGGAACAGGGGGTCGCCGCCGAGCAGCTCACCTTGTACGTCACCGTGCTCAACGACCGGGTGTGCCAGCGCGTGATCGAAGTCGTGCGCAAGCGCCACCAGTGGGAAAAGATCAGCTGGTGCTGGCTGGCCTTCGGCAGCGAAGGCCGCTTCGAGCAGACCTTCAGCACCGATCAGGACAACGGCATTATTTTTGCGGCCCACGACGGCGCGGCGCCCGAAGAAGTCCGCGCCCGGCTGCTGCCATTCGCGCGGGAGGTGAACGAGGCGCTCGACGCCTGCGGGTTTCGCTGGTGCAAGGGCAACGTGATGGCGTCCAATCCGGCGCTGTGCCTGTCGGTCGAGGAATGGCGCGACAAGATGGGGCGCTGGCTGCAGAACTGGGATCCGAAGGCGCTGCTGGACGCATCGATCTATTTCGATTTCCGGCCGTTGTACGGCGATGCGACCCTGGCGACGGGCTTGCACCACTGGGTGCTCGAGCGCACGCGCGCATATCCGAATTTCCTGCGCCAGATGGCGCAGAACGCGATGCAGGCGAAACCGGCCCTCGGCACCCTGCGCGAGTTCGCCACCGAGGACGTCCCGAATGCGCCGCACAGCATCGACCTGAAGGCCCACGGCGTGCGTGTGTTCGTGGACGTGGCGCGAATTTACGCGCTGGCGCAGGGGCTGCCGCAGACCAATACGGTCGAACGGCTGCGCGCGGCCGGTCCTTCTGTGCGGATGAGCGCGGCGGAAATCGCCGCTACCGTGGGCGCGTTCCTGTATATCCAGCAGTTGCGCCTGCGCCACCAGGCGTCACGGGACAAGCTCAGCGACGCCAACGCGAATCGCATAGATCCGGACAGTCTGAATGAACTCGAGCGGCATACGCTGAAGGAGTCGCTGCGACTGGCGCGCAAATTGCAAAAACGGCTGGCGCTGGATTATCAATTGTGAATCCGGCCGACGCAGAGGCCAGCCCCAACCGGAACGCCGGCGCAATAGGCCATTTCCGTCCCGAGACTGTTTCTTGGCTAAACCCCCCGTTTCCCCTTATAATTCGCCCTCTTTTCGACCATCGGCGTACCCTACGCGTCCGCTGGCCGGCCCCTCGAAAATGGCCAAGTAGCTCAGTTGGTAGAGCAGCGGACTGAAAATCCGTGTGTCGGTGGTTCAATTCCACCCTTGGCCACCAATAACTTACGATCGGGAAAGTGACATGGTCGTAGCGGTGTGGTCTGTATAAGAAGAACTATGGACTGCCGGCAGCTATACTTTTCCCGTCACGCGTTCGAACGCATGTTCCAGCGCGGAATTGATCCGGACGCGGTAATGCAGGTCCTCGCAAACGGCGAGGTTCTGGCAGATTACCCAGACGATCAGCCTTTTCCCAGCACCTTGATGTTGGGGTTTCACGGAGGCCAGCCGGTTCATGCGGTCGTTGCACGCGACCCGGTAGCCGGCGACTGCTATCTTGTAACGGTTTATCGACCCGATCCCGCTATTTGGGATGAGGCGTTCAGGAAAAGGAGATCGTGATGAAATGCACCATTTGCAAAACCGGCCATACCCACCTTGGCATCACCACAGTTACCCTGCAACGCGACAACACTGTGGTGGTCATTCGCGACGTCCCCGCCGAAATTTGCGAAGACTGCGGCGAGTATTACCTGAGTGAACCCGTCGCCCGCCGCGTCTATGCCGATGCAGATGAATCCGCCCATCGCCACGTGGAAGTGGAAATTCAACGCTATGCGGCGTGATTTGTTCTTGCATAGCGGAGAAGCAGGTAGAGCAGCGGACTGAAAATCCGTGTGTCGGTGGTTCAATTCCACCCTTGGCTACCAATTTTCAACGGGTTAGCAGTTGTCTAACCTTGTCTTCTTTCGCCACCGTAGGGAAAACGTAGAACATTTCCTACGTTTTGACCCAACAGGCCCGATTCAATCCGGGCCGCCGCGACCGCTAAATGCTCGGTTGCAAACTTGGCGTAGCGATCCACCATCACGCGCGACTTCCAGCCGCCCAGGTCTTTCAGCTCATCGGTCGATGTTCCCGACTGACGATGCCATGAAGCCCAGGTATGCCGTAAATCGTGGAACCGAAAGTCTCCAAGGTTCGCCCGTTTTACCGCCTCATACCACGCCGAGTTACCCACTGCGCCCACAATGCGCGCCCCTCGGTAGGTGAAGCAATAATCCGGATGCTTGCCTTGTTCCGCTTCCAAGACGGCAACCGCATCTCGATTCAACGGTACGCCTCGCGGCGTTCCATTCTTGGTATGGTCAATCCATGCCGTGTGACGGTCCAAATCCACACGACGCCATTCCAAGCCGGTAATCTCCGAAGCTCGACACCCTGTCGCCAGAGCGTAGCGCACGATAGCCGCCAGGTGCGAAGGACAGGCCGCAATCAAGCGGTTTGCCTCATCACGCGTTAGCCATCGCTCGCGCTCGACCTCGCCCGGAAGCAATCGGATTTTGGGATGGTTGTCGATCCACTGCCATTCATCCCGTGCCATCCGGAGAATCCCCCGAATCGCGGCGAGATAGCGATTTACTGTTGCCGGTTTGATCTTCCGGCGCAGCAACCACTCGCAGACCTGCCAGACCACATCCCCATCAATATCGGTCAAATACTTTTTCCCTAGCAACGGGTCGAGGATTCGACAGATACGCTTTACATCTCCGACGCTTCTTAGCGAGGCTTTTACTTCGAGATACCGGACTACGGCTTCCTGCCACAGACGCTTGGGCTTTACTCCGAAATGGCCTTGCCTGAATGCTTCGCTCCTGAGCTTGGCAAGGAGAGCTGAGGCTTCCTTTCGGTCTTCAGTCCGAGTGCTTTGGCATACGCGGCTGCCGTTCGGTAATGCAACATCGATCCACCAGTAGCGGGAGTCTTTCCGCCGGTAGAGTCCGCTTTCACGGGCCATAGAGTTTCCTTTCTGGCCCGCCCTCGGTGCTTATAGTCGTCCAGCCAGGCATCCAGGTCAAATCGGTCATACACAGACCGACGCCCGATCTTGACCACCGGAACGCCAAGCGTCTCAAGCAGCGTGACGCCGATCCCAAGGTAGTGCGCTGCCGCCTCCTTCGAAAAGCACCGGGCTTCGGGTAAGCGCGCCCCATCATTTGTCCCCAATTGGCTCTTCAAATTCGGCATCGCCTCCCTCACTTTCGTTAGCTTCCTCGGTATTCGACAGCGTATTGAACTTGCGCCCTTTCTCGCGCACCTCCCGCGCTACCCATTCATCAAGCTCAATTTCCTGGGTCCGCTTTGCATAGCTTCGGTGATGCTCATCCGTCGCGGCTAAGAACGCCTTGACCCCGTCCCGGTAGTCTGTGATCCCTTGGGCTGCCATGAACGAGGTCAGGAGGCTCATGTACATGCGCTCCAATCGCTCCATGGACGGAACCCGCGACGCCGAGAATTTGCGCGACAGCGGTACATCATCCAGCCGCCACTGTAGATTCGCCAGAACGTCCCATACGGGGTGCGAAGGCCAGCGCCTGCGGTTGGTGTCGCCCGCCTGCGGAAGCGTGAACCTGAGCCAATCCTGCGTTGCGTATTGCCATATTCCGCCCAGGTTATCGAGCATCGACACAAAGGAACGAATACCGAGTTCCTTCACCACCGATCCCATTACCTGAAATTCCATGCGCCAGACCGGTACGTCTGGAATCATTCCCCCACGGGACCACAGAGGAAACAGCCAGGGCTTATTCGACTTCGCTGCCTCTATCGTTTTGTTGTAGAGCCGCGCACTCATCACGGACCCCTGGCCTATTGCCCAACCCGTGAAATCGTTGTTTTGCGAATAGCCGGTGACCGACCGCGCCCGGCCAACCCAGCCATGACGGCCAGGCAATTCCAAATCCGCATTGGTCTGGAAATCCACGAATAGATCAACGCGGCTGGTATTGGGAAAATCATAGCCGTCGCCTATGTAACGCACGACTGCCCTTAATTCGTCCTGGGCTTCCTCCGGTCCCTTGTGGGCTAGGTACTCACTTGAAATCACCGCATAGACCATCGGCAGGCTGCGCGACATCCCGGAAGCGATACAAAGCCGAAAGGCGTTGTCTTGGAGGATGTAGGGGAACCCCCTTTGCCCTCGATCCCAGACCTCGAATTTGTGGCCCAGAATTTCCAACTGAGCTTTGGACCTGTCCAGAATGTTCCGACTTTGCGCCTGCATCTTCAGCAGGGTTAGCTGTCCCTCGATGTCTCCATACAATTCGCCTTCATAGGAAAGATAAAGGCTATCGACTCCATATCGAAGCACCTTTGTCCATATTTCCCCTTCCCTGTACATACCGGGTGCTGTGTTACTAGGCGGCGCACCCTGACCGGAGCCCGCCACGGCGGGCGCTTGCGCGTCCGTGCGTGGCGGGCAGCCGGTCAGGTCATCAGCCAAGTTCTCGGAATTGCCTAAGCTTGGGCCAGGTTTGTCTTGCTCTTTCATGTTGTCTCCGCATTGGTTAGGCGGCAGGTCGGACGACCCTTCCTGAACCGCGGAGACAATTAAATATTCACATGATGGGGAAGTCGTCCACCTCAGATTTCCATTTGAGGTGGAGTTAAGAAATCAAAAGGTTTTGATCTTTCCAGACTGGTAATACTGCTTTCGAAGATTTTTTTTTGCCGAGTAGCTGTCTGGATAGACCTTCAGGACCTTGACCAGGAGATGGTGCAACTGCGCGTCGCTCAGCTTGTCGAAACCCAACTCGCGCAGGATATACAGCGAGAAGCGCAGGTCCTTGTACGCCTCCCAATGCTTGTGTTGCGGCCCTTTGAGCGCGTTTCGTAGTCGCAGGAAGAAGCCCTTTTCTCCGGACACCTCCGCTACCCAAATACGCTTTGCAATGGTCGGACAAACCACCGCGCTCCGATCTACTCGAACGGCATTAAAAAGGGCATCGTCGTCGCCGTCCCGCGCTTCCGCCACTAGGCCAGAAAGCGAACGCTGAAATAGCATGATGCTGAGGACGGTTTTCTGAAGTGTCGTCGTCAGGCCAATCACATCCGCTGGAGTAAATTTCCCACCCTCACCACCTGTCCACTCGATTTCCTCAGTCGAGTAAATTTGCTTCAGCATCTCTTCTTGCGGGTCTTCTGCGTCTTTCAAGGACAGAATCAATTCCTTTTGTCCTAGTGCCACTAAGACAAAGGCAACGTGCCATGCGAACGTCGATTCGTATAGAACGCTCCAGGGCATCCCTTCACCTAGCGCCTTTCTGAGCCTTGCACGATTCGCGCTCCTGATTAGCCCTCGCAACTCCGTACTTGCCGCGCGGACCTCTGGCATCTTTTGAACCAATCGTCTAAATTGGTCTTCGGTGAGTTTTCCGTATTCTTTCTCCACCAACTTGGCCTCCCCCGCAGATGCCTATTTATTGCCAAGAGTATGATTGTATCTGTAAGCTAACATTGATCGGGTTATCCAACTAATTTTGCCGAGATCAAAAATGAGCGGCTCGCCAACTCCAATGACAGCGCCCGCCTGGGACAATACGGTCCTGTGGAAGAAACTTTCTGATTGCACCGAGCATGATGCCAGCGAGGTCGCCACAGCACTGAAAACCTGGATGCCACAAATTGAAGCTGTCCTAAAACGTGGAGGCACTTCTCCACTAGACTTCACATTGCACGACGAGGGCCACGCCTACCGCGTCGCAGAACGGATGGCGCAGATCATGCCACCAGCCACTCTTGACGGGCTAAGTCCGTACGAGATCGGGTTTCTACTTCTCTCCGCGTATCTGCACGACATTGGAATGACGCCAGAGAGTCATAAGGTCTCACTCCACTATCAATTTCTTTTGACTGGCAACAAAGATGCCTTGACGGGGAGCGAAACGGCGGACTTCCAACGGTGGTTGGACAACGATCAACAGGGGCTTACGCCTCCGTTATGCGCCGGCACACCTACGCCGGAGCAATTGCGAAGAGCTAATCGGCTTGTAGCGCACTACTGCCGGCATCGACACAACGACTGGAGCGCTGAGTGGATTGAAACATATAGTCCGAAGTCGATATCGGGGAAAACGGTCCATCTCGGCACATTCGACGACTGGGTAGACGATTTGATTAGACTCTGCCGGAGCCACCATTACGGATGGGATCAACTGATATCAGAAGATTTCAATCCGCGACTCGTCGGGAATCCTGGGCAAGTGCTACACATGCGCTATCTAGCTTGCATTCTTCGCGTCGCCGATGTGCTGGAGTTCGATCCCGAGAGGACGCCGGAAGTGGTCTTGTCTCATCGAGACATTTCGCCTGCAAGCATAATCTATTGGCACAAGGACCATGGCGTATCGCCGCGCTTCGAAGATGGACAACTGATCCTGGCTGCTCGTCCAGATTCCGCATGGCTTTACCGTGCGGTGGAAGAAATGCTAGACCAAATTGATAGCGAATTGAACCTTTGCCGAACGTTGGCCGATCACATTCACTTTGAATATTGCCCAGGCCTCCGAGAACCGCAACCGTATCATTGGATACTCACCACGGCGGTTCACCGGGATGTGAAGCCTAAGGCAAACACGTTTGTCTACATCAATAGCGCGTTTCGGCCAAACACAGAAAAGATCCTTCAGATATTCTCTGGAATTGAGTTATATGGCGATCCTCTCGCCGCTGTGCGCGAACTCCTTCAGAATGCGTTTGATGCGGTCCGCGAATGCGTCGCGTACCAACGATTACGCCACTCCAACCCAGGAAATCCGATTTTAGAGATCGAACTCGGCCGGCACCACCGAGTGGAACTTCGACTCGAGCGCCGGCCGGATGGAATCTGGCTCGTGTGTACGGATACCGGTATCGGTATGAATAAGCAGATAATCGAAAACTACCTCTTGGTAAGCGGGCAAGCTCGGAGACACGACCTCGCGGAACTAGAACGACGTTGCCACAAGGCAGGATTTGCAACTGGCCGCACGGGCCAGTTTGGCATTGGCGTACTCAGCTACTTTATGGTCGCGGACCGCTTGCGTATTGCCACGCGTCGAAGCTCTGATTCCAATGACGCGGACGCTCAGGGCTGGACGTTTGAAACTGAGGGTATCGGCAGTTGGGGTGAACTGCGACCGAGCCACAACCTGGACGTCGGGAGTCGAATTGAGTTACACCTGAAGGAAGATGCGCTAACGTACTCTGCGCAATGGTACGCGAAACTGTCAAGTTATCTACAAGATACGCTTGCGCGAATTCCCTGCGAATTTCAGCTCAACACGTCCCTCGCTGGCTCAAAACCGTTGTCCCTGGCTTCGGGCTGGACATGGCAGGAAACGGATCGGCAAGAGACGACTGTCGACGGCATGCGGCCTAGTGACAACTATAATAACCGCCGGCAGCAAACTCCCGAACAATTGCTGCCTGAGAAGAAGAAACGTGATGCGGCGGAGCGTGACCAACACTGGGCGACTATCAGGGCCAAAGCGCGCCCTTGTCTAAAATGGGTTGTTGATCAAGGTGATCTGCCGAACGACATTGGCCGCTACCGCCTCCACTTACCGTACTTCGATTTGCCGGGCGGACCCGCCTTAGCATTCTTCAACATCGAACAGCGAGCCGACGACATAATTTTGGCACAGCTCGGCCAAGGATTCGCGTACTTTCCTCCGAGTAGCACCAATTTCTCATGGAAGGGTATGCGCGTTCATACTGGGTCTCACCGTTTTTTTCCCGGGCTCCCAGATTCAGGTATTCAGTACGAGATTGACCTTCACGATGACCGCGTCGCAACTCTTGCAGTCAACCGAGCCACTTTTCTTCTGACAGAATTTGGAACCAGCAGCCTTCAATGGCTAGTCAGCCGAGCAAATGCCATCATTTACGCATTTTTTGAGAGCAATCGTGAGTCTACTTATGCAAGCTTAAACCTTCGCCGTGCGGAACTGCGAGGGGTTACTCTTAAGACAGCGCGTTGGATTGAACCACGCAAAAACGATGGCGAATCTATAACAAAATGGAGTGCTGTCCTGTTCCCCGCGATGGACAGCCGCGCGTTTAAGTACATGCCGTTACCGGAGAAAGTTACTTGGAAAAGCAAGCCCGTAACATTGCTCCCCTGCATACAAGGGCGGGAAGATGACGACCATTATGATGGCATGGGATGGGACGAAGGGACGCTATCCCCTCATCGAATCGTTTGCCTAGATAAGCTTTATAGATTCAGCGTTGCGCCTCTTTGGGAAAGAAATCCCTGGAAAAATTTGCCGGCGATAGAAACCGGATTTATGCGGTCTAACTTTCCGCCAGCATGGAAGGGGATAGTGGGGGTTACATTTGAATACTACCGCCAACCAATATGGAATCGAGGAAACAAGTTGGTTCGCCTAGTCTCGGAGGATACGTGGCGGTGGGCCCAGGCTAGTCAGCAGAAGATCAACGATCCACTGGAGTTGCGCAACGAGATTCTAAAGGATCGCGCACGAGCCGCCGCTTGGGTTCTGCGCATGCTGGAACTTGGCGCCCAAGACCTATGGCGCGGATTGATTGATAGAGAAGCAGAATTCCTTCCCGCCGTTTGGGAGGTTATCGCCCTGCCGCAGAAAAACACATATGCGAACTTTCAGCTCGCGATGTGGATCGAGGCGCAGTCGGATTCGCGATTGCGGGTCATCACGCCTACGACGTGGGACAATCACAATTTTCGTATTGGCGAAAGATCGCAGACTGGTCGCTGGATGCCCGATCCAGGACCCGACTGGAAACTTCTAGTCGAAAGTGAAAAAGACAAACTCACCCAGCAGGAGGCATCTTCCCGCCGTGGCAGCAAACGAGCTTCGCGGACAAGCATGTCGCCACACAGTAAGACCCCGGTCAAGAAAGGATAGTTACGCAGCGACACTATTGTCTGCCCAAGCGTATCTGTGACCAAAAAGAGCTCCCAGATTCAACGCGCTCAGCGAGCAGATACATAAACGTGGGGAAAACGTGGGGAATTAACGGGTCTTGGCACGTTTAGGCGGTTGAGGGCGGGCCAATAAACAACAAGTTAGGCTACAATCTCCAACTCATAATCCTTTGGTTTTCGGGCCGGGTCTGCGTCGAGCAGAAGACCCTTACAGACCGCTTCAGGCCCCAAGAGCAGGCAGTTGGAAGAATTGTGGATTTCTAATTGTCTGTCTAAATAGATTTGGTTTCGGTTGCTTGAACTAGATCCTTCAGAAATCGAATTGCCTTTCTCAAATCTTCTTTTGTAACTGGATCTGCTTTCGACGGCCCCGGCGTTATGGTTCGTGAACGGTGGACGACATCACCCCGCAGCTTCATGTACTCATCGAGACGAGTGCGTACAGTTTTTACGTCGTTGTTGTTCCAAGCCCATTGTTTTGTGAGATCAACTCCAACGTAGTCACGAAACAGTTGAATAGTCTTGTCGGATGTTGGGTTATGTAGCCGCTTAATTTCGTCATCCAGTTTCGACTGGACGAAAGAAGCAATTGAACTATCCGCTAACCCGCTCAAACGCTCAGCGGTTGCCTCGATTACTCGGTCCTCGACGTATGTTTCCCATGCAGTCATCGCCATAATCAACCCCGCTCGCTTTAACACCTCGTGTTCTGGTAGCGGCGGTTTAGTATTCAACGTGTCGAAGTGCTTGAGTAAATTTTCTGCATCAAGGATCGATTGAGCGAATGTATCACTGGCCCTAGACATCGGCACCCCTAACGAGAAATTGTGAGCTACAGCCTTTGATTCTACTCTTGCGGATATACTAGAGCCTGCTTACGTCTGCTCCGCCCGCCCAGGCCGAATTAAGAACGTAGGGAAAACGTAGAACTCTTGCCGAGTCTCCCTGAGGCTGTACGAGTGAGGGCGGGCCGTTAATACAACGATTTAGAGCGTAAAGTACAACTGAAAATCCGTGTGTCGGTGGTTCAATTCCGCCCTTGGCCAACAATTCCCCATCTGGCAAATTCCAGCAAGTTCCGAAGAAATCCATACTCTTGCTACCGTCACCCGGCGCGAACGCCGATCGGTAGCAGAATTAGCAGGGGTAGCAGGGGGTGGTGGGTCGGAAGATGCACCGATCGAATGGGCGCGGCGACGCCTCAACCCGCGGCAAGCGTAGCGCTTGGCCTTGAGTCGGACTGATATCGACAAAAACGATAATTGACATTTATCGCTCGTATCGATATATTGCGCTTATCGCTAATACCGATAAGCCTGCAAACATGAAACAAATCCTGACCCACGGCGCCCAGCTGGGACAAATCCTCGCAACGCGCAGGCGTGCATCCAAGCTATCGCAACGCGTGCTGGCCACCAAGCTGGCGATCAGTCAGAACCGTCTGTCCGAGATCGAAACGAACCCCGGCACGCTCACTGTCGACCGGCTGCTGGAACTTGCCAATCTGCTCGGCTTGGAACTGGTCATCCAGGATCGGCCGCCTGCGCAGCCCTCGTCCAAGACGGAGTGGTAGGGATGGGCAGGAAATCCCATGCGCGCGCGCTTTCGGTGTGGGTGAACGGCAAGCTGGCCGGCGAGTGGCGCATTCCAGCCCGGGGTGAGACGGAGTTCCAGTATGACTCGACCTGGGTCGAGTCTGAGGAAGGGCGTCCGCTGTCGCTGTCCCTGCCGTTCAATCTCGACCGTGGCTCGATCAAAGGCCGGCCTGTCGCGTGCTATTTCGACAACCTCCTGCCCGATGCCGATCTCATTCGCAGACGTGTCCAGGATCGCTTTCATACCGAATCGCGCGACGCATTCGACCTCCTTGCCGCGATCGGGCGCGATTGCGTCGGTGCGGTGCAGTTGCTCGCTCCCGGTGAGCAACCGAAGGGCGTGCATGCGATCGATGCGGCGCCGCTCTCCGCGGCCGAGGTCGAGCGGGCCCTGATTCACGCCGTGGCGCCAGCGTCGATCGCGGCACACCCCGCGGTTGATGACTTCCGCATTTCAATTGCGGGTGCTCAGGAGAAGACGGCTTTCCTGCGACACGAGGGCAAGTGGTGCCGGCCACTGGGGGCCACGCCCACGACGCACATCTTCAAGCTGCCGCTCGGACTGGTGGGCGGGATGCAGGCCGACATGCGCACCTCCGTGGAGAACGAATGGCTGTGCGCGCGGATTTTGCGCGCCTACGGACTGCCCGTCGCAAGTTGCGAGATCGGCCGATTCGGCTCGCAGAAGGTGCTGGTGGTGGAGCGATTCGACCGGCAGCTCCATTCGAGTGGGAAGTACTGGCTGCGCCTCGTTCAGGAGGATTTTTGCCAGGCTACCGCCACACCGTCCTCGATGAAGTATGAGAGCGATCGCGGGCCGGGCTTGCTCGACATTGCGCGGATTCTGCGGGGATCTGTCAACCGCGATGCCGATCTGAGGTGCCTGCTCAAAGCTCAGCTCTTGTTCTGGATGCTCGCCGCCACCGACGGCCACGCAAAGAACTTCAGTATCCGCATTCTCAGCCAAGGCCGTTTTCAATTGACGCCGCTCTACGATGTCCTCTCGATCTGGCCCATCATGGGAGAGGGGCCCAACAGGATTTCATGGCAAAACGCCAGGCTCGCGATGTCGGTGCGCGGCAAGAACAAGCACTACTTGCTGAGGAATATCCAGCGCAGACACTTCAACGCGATGGCTGCACAGTGCGGCGTGGGTGACACCGCGGAACCGCTGATCAAGGATATTCTGGCCGCGACGCCGGCCGTCGTCGCCTCGGCCCAGAAGGATTTGCCGAAGGGATTTCCGCAGCAGGTGCTCGATGCGATCCTGCAAGGGCTGCTGAAGTCTGCAGAGCAACTTGAGGCCATGCCATCAACGTGAATCTTGCGTTGTCTGTTCGCAGAGGGGGTAACTTTGGGGGTAGCAGGCCGGCTCGAATCCGCCGCGATCAACTATTCACGCGGCTTTCCGGGCGGAATGCGAGTGTGCCCTTGGCGCGTGTCGCGCCATTTGCGCGAGTGTAAGCGGTCCTTGGGATTCTTGTGCGCAAGCGAAGACAGGAGGCCGTGGCTCGCTTTGCGTCACGCCGAGAGCGTTTCTTTTAAATGAACTATATAATCGTTTCATTAATATTGCACAATGATGCTT
>JACZJV010000107.1 GCA_014860355.1 Burkholderiales bacterium
CATTCTTGTACCGATTCCTCAGCGTAACCAGCTGGTTATAGATCGCGATCACATAGAAAACCGCCAGCGCAATGGCGACCAATATTCCTATGACTACGGTTAGTGTGGTACCCATGTTCTTTGCCTCTATTTAAGATTGCGGGTTATCACCGAGTAGCTGACTCGGATGTGTAGGCCGTTATGTTGCGATGCTCAAAAATCCGGCGCTATCGGCCTCACGGCCTACCGTGCGTCCGCAAGCGCCGCGCCACCAGATGCCGCGCAAGCGCGGTCATCCGCCCGCGCCCCAGTGCGGAGCAATGCGCTGCAGGCGTTGTCGCTGCTGCGCGTTGAGTTGCGCCGCAATTCGATCATGCGCATTGACCGAAGATTCAAACATTTCGCGCCGAAGTTGCTCGATGTGGCGGAATTGTGCGTCGATCTTCGCTTGGTCGCGTTTCGGGGAGTCATATAGTTAGCGCAGCGCCTCTTGCTCTGCCCTGAGCCTGCGACGGGCATTCGACTGGCGATCCTTTAACTCTTCGCGAACAATGTTGATCTCACCAAGCTGCCGCCGGCTCAAGTCCAGCTGATTCAGCGGACCCAGGTCAAGTTCGTCTGAATGCTCCGGTCCGTTCGCGTTCGGGAAGAGTGGCGCATAGCGCCGGGCGCCGTCGGTCCCCGGTCCGTAGCTATTGTCGTCGCGGGAGTCCATTCCGTTTCCACCCATCGTACCGGGTCCGTTGCCGCCGCCCGCGCCGAAACCGCCCATCATTCCGCCGCTACCCATCATCCCGCCGCCACCCATTTGGGCGTAAGCGCCGGTCGTCGCGAGGCTTGCGAGCGCTATCGCGCCGGTAATCTGAATGAGTTTCCTGTCCAGTTTCATTGGCAATGCTCCTTTCTTTCAATCCAGGATTGCGAGGGCTGCCCGAAATAATCTAGTGGATAGACTCGAAACCGGGATGGACCTATCCGATGTCTCCCAAAATCGGTTGTCGGCGACTACTTCAATTTCCAGCGGAATGTCCGCGCGGCGGTCTCGCCTATACGCAGAATGCGCATTTCCAGCGCGTCGGGGCGCGGCGACAGCGCTTTAAATTTCAGCACGCCTTTGCGGTGGTGACCACCGGGAGGATCGCCGTCCCAGCCCAGCGCTGCCTGTTGCTTGCCCTCGGCGTCAACCAACGTCGCCGTGCGCGCCAGGTCGTCATCGAGCGCCCCGCTGTGGGTGGTCAGCGTGGC
This sequence comes from Burkholderiales bacterium, assembly GCA_014860355.1. Taxonomy (GTDB): domain Bacteria; phylum Pseudomonadota; class Gammaproteobacteria; order Burkholderiales; family SG8-39; genus 2-12-FULL-64-23. Next base: position 1,225 of record JACZJV010000107.1, read on the forward strand.
CTGGAACTGCCAGGTCTTCGCCGTAGCCGAGACATCGACCGGCTTGACGCTGATGCCGACGCTATTCGCTTGGCTGCTCTGCTGCTCGAGTTCGGCCGCCGCGCCGTTCAGGGCGTACAGCAGGGCCGCGCCAAGGACCAGCGCGCCGAATGGGGAAAACGACTTCAGGCTACGGCTACGCATTTGGCATGCTCCTTGGTTGCTTGAATGACTTTGGTTGAAATGTAAACAATGCCGGCGAGGTTGAACGCCAGCCCGACCCAGAAAAATTCGACCTGGTACTGCGTCGCAAAGGTCACCAGCCCCGCCGCGCCGATGATCGGCGCAATGTTGGCCAGATAGTGCGTGCAGCACGACACCATCGCCGCGGTCGAGGCCGTGCCCGAGGTGGCCAGCACGACCCCCTGATTGCGCGCGCCCTGCACCAGCGCCTTCAGGTGCACGAACAGTCCCACCTGAATGCCGAAGCCGGCAGAAAGTGCAATGACGAAGTAGCGAAAGGTGAGAAACTGCTCGAGCGTGAAATCCCAGCCCGAGACCAGTGTCAGCAACCCGAAATACAGCCCCAGCAGCGCCAGCGCGGCGCCAGTACCCGCCAATATCGCTTTGCCCAGGTTGGCTGTCATAAGGTCCTCGCTTCCAGATCGCTGCGCTTTTGCGCGAATTCGGCTTTGTCGATCTCGCCCCTGGCGTAGCGTTCGCCGAGAACGTCGAGCGGCGTCCTGTCGCTTACGGCCGCTACGCTCGCGCCGGAACCGGACGATCCGCCGAAACCGCGCGCCAGCATCACGACGACAAAGATGATCAAACCCCAGAACAGCAGCATGCCGATACCTATGCCGCCAACGCCGAATCCAAATCCGTCATATCCCCACATCATCTCTATCTCCTGTAGCCAACGAACGGCGTGCGATTACTCACCTGGGTTCGAAGTCTGGTTGTATGGGTTGAAACGCGGAACGGCGCTGCCGCCCCGCTCGTTTTCGGCATTAGCGGGCGTAGCCCCGGGGACCACCGCGGGCGCCCTGAGTCCGTCCCCGCCCGTATCCGCCGAAGCGCTGATCGGCGATCGCTTTCTGTTCCGGCGTGAGCGTCGCGTACAGATCATTCAGCGCAGTTGCATTCGCTTCCATTTCGACCTGGCGCTGCTGCATAAGTTCCGTTTGCTGCGCCAGCATTTCCGGTGCCGAGCCTGCGCTGCGCAGGTTGTGCATTTTGTCGAACCACGCTTGCCTGCTTTCGTTCTGTCGCTTGGCGTTGCCGGCAAATGCCTGCCACGCGGGATCCTGCCCGGCCGTGATGCCCAAGTCCGACTTGAGCGCTGCAAGACTCGCATCGGCATTGCCGGAGTAAGTTTTGAACATGGCCTGCGGCCCCATGCCGTTGCCGGGACCGTAAGCGCCCATCGCGCCAGGTCCCATGCCGTTGCCCGGGCCGTAGCCGTTCATCATTGCGCCGCCCATGCCGTAGCCGGGCCCGGCGCCGTAACCGCCCATGTGCCCGCCGCCCATGCCGTAGCCAAAAGGTTGCGCGCTGACCGCCGCGGCCGCCAGTGCCAGGGATATCGCCGTACCGACAGTAATAACAATTTTCCGTACTCGTTTCATGATCTATTCTCCGTTTAGTGAATTGTCGAACTCTGCGAGACTGCTACCACTCATTGGGTCATGCAGTCGCATCAGTTCCTATT
>JACZJV010000108.1 GCA_014860355.1 Burkholderiales bacterium
GAATGTTTCTCATTACTAGACTTTTAGGCAATCTGGCGGCGTCGTCACTGCCGAGGGCACCCGTCATGAACTGCTTGAATCGCCATCTCCCAGCGGGAATCACCCCTGCGGCCGGTGCGGCGCTCGCCGTACACGGTCGCGTCGAACAACTGCCGGACTATCACCTTTTCGCCGAAGCGACCGTCCTGCTGGCTGTGCTCCTCGCGGCGGAGGTCTTCTCCAGCCCGCGCTTCCCCGTGCACGCGACCTGCGGATGGCTACGCTTGGTGCCGATGCGCGCTAATCGGCGCGCGCCTGGCGGGTTCGACGTGGTACCGCCCGTGTCCCGTAGCACTGCTGATGAACGCGTTGGACTCCGCGTTCCAACACATCGATCCCGCCAACCTGCGCCTGATGTGGGAGCGACTCCAGATTGCGCTCGCCTCGACGCATCTTTTCTCTTCGCCACCCGGTCTTTCGGCTGCGGGGTTGAGGTTTCCCTGGGCGGCGTGCTGAATCCCGTTTCCCCTTCGTTCACGCTCTGAAATAACACGCAAGGGCGTTCGTGAGCGCCCTTGCGTGTTATCTCGCGCTCAGGATTTGCCATGAGCGTTCGGTGACCCCGGGCGCTCCAGTTGGCGATCGAACCAGCCCTCTCGCACATGCGCGGGAGGGTCGGTGGTTACGTACTACAGGGGTCTATTTGAGGGCTGGGAGATTGCGTTGACGAAAGTACTGATCGGCCAATTCCGGTCGAGATGGCGAAGTCTTGAGCGCGAGAGCTTCGAAGACTTGCTACAGGAGTGCCTGGTGCACTGGTATGGGGTGAGAAATCAATTCGACGCGAGCCGGGAGACCTCGCGCAAGGCGTTTCTCGCCAGTGTTGTCCGAAACAAGCTCACCGACCTGGTCCGCGAGCGGGGGGCCACCAAGCGGGGGGGCGATTTCGTCGAAGTGTCACTTGACGAAACCCTAAGCGATTCCGAGGACGCCCCTACCTTCGCCGATCTGCTTGATGCGGCGGGAACGCGTGGGCCAGACGAAGGAAACGGCGTCGATTACAACGATGCGCGCATCGACATCGCCAAAGCGCTGCAGAAACTGACGCCGCGACAGCGGCGCCTGTGCCTGCTACTCGGCGAGGAAGGCCTTTCGATCAAAGAGGTTGCCGAGCGGCTCGCAATCCCGCGCGGCACCCTCTACGAAGAAATAAAACGCATACGCAAGGTCTTTTCCGATCAAGGACTTGGCGACTATCTGGACGGCTGAGCCGACACTTTTTTAAAGGATTCCGTATAGCTGATCTGGGACCCACATTTGCCTGGATTCGATGATCAAGTTCACGGTGACCAGTACCAAAGGCGGGGTCGGCAAGACAACCCTCACTGCAAACTTGGGGGCGCTGCTTGCCGACATGGGGCTGCGCGTCCTCCTGATCGATGCGGATGTGCAGCCATCCCTTTCCAAGTACTTCGCGCTCGCGACGCGAAAGCCGTCCGCCGGACTGACCGAGGTCATCGTTCGCGGCGAGCTCACGCCGTCTTGCATCACCGCGACGATATATCAGAACCTCGACATCGTCGTCTCCGATGATCCGGAGGGGAACCTTTCGCATTGGTTACTAAATCGAATCGACCGGGGCTTTCGCTTGCGCTTTGCGCTCCAGTCGCCGGCGCTCGTCGATTCCTACGACTGCGTGCTGATCGACACACAAGGCGCGGTCGGACCCTTGCAGGACGCCGCTGTACTCGCAGCCGATATTCTCATATCGCCTATCACACCCGAGATTCTCTCGGCGCGGGAGTTCAAGGACGGCACCTTGGAGTTGCTCGAACGCCTTGAGCCTGGCAGCGCGCTCGGCGCGACGCTGGGGCCGATCAAGGCAGTGATCTACCGGCAGGATCGAACAGCCGATGCGCGGATCATTGCCAGCGGCATCCGCAATGACTTCATTAAGCTCAAAGACCGGGTTTGCGTCCTTGACACCGTGGTCCCTCACGCCAAGGCTTACAAGGAGGCGGCGACGCTGCGCATACCAGTGCATCGTCACGAACGCAAACGCACGGGTGTCATGCCCAGCGCCTACAGCGTCATGCATCAACTCGCCTGGGAGTTGATCCCTAGCCTCGAGGGTGCATTTGCCGACTCATTTCACGCACGGGCGAGGATCGCGTGAGCAGCGATGCGCAACGGCGCCGCGTAGTGGCCCAATCGTTGGGGGTCGGCAATCCCGGCAACAACGCGAGGGACCTTCCGCTACAGGCTGATCCCCGGCATGACTGCCAGATCGAGCTCGAGGTCGAAGACATCCTTCCCTATGAGCACAATCCGCGCCGCGCCCTCAACGCCAGGTTCGCGGAGATCAAGGATTCGATCCGCGCGTGTGGAATTCGCAGCCCCCTCGCGGTCACGCGCAGACCCGGCGAGGCGCATTTCATCGTCGAGGCCGGCGGCAACTCGCGCCTACTGGCGATCCAGCAGCTATGGGCGGAAACACGGGAGGTGCGCTTCCAGAAGCTCATGGTGCTGTTTCGGCCGTGGCGCTCCGAGACCGATGTTCTCACCGCGCATCTCATCGAGAACGAACTGCGCGGTGAGATGACGTTCTGGGACAAGGCGAGCGGCGTGGTGGCGCTGAAGGCGCAGCTCCTCGCGAGCACTGGACATATGCTTTCCTTGCGACAACTCGAAGCAGAGTTGAAGCGCCTCGGCATGTCGGTCAACACCGCGACCCTGGCCCACTACCTGTTCGCGACCGAGCGCCTCGGCATCCTCGGTGAGGCAATCACCGACCTCTCCGGGCTGGACGTGAAGATAATCCAGCCGCGGCTCAATCTGATGAAGCGCTATGCACAGATGCGCGCATCGCATGACGAGGCCGCGCTCTACGCCACTGTCTTCGACCCGGTGTTCCGGCGCCACGCCGACGAATACCGGCGGACGCAAGTCTTCAGCGCGTCGGCGCTTTGCCTGGCGTGCGAGGAAGCGCTGGCCCGGCAACTCGGCGAGCCGGTGACCGAAGTCCGGACGATGCTCAATACGCTGGCACAGTCACCGCAGGCTTCGTTGGAAACCCTGCTCGCGCAGGGAAGTTTGAACCGCGCGGCACCATCGGCCGAGTCGGCACCGACTGCTGGCAACCCTGCACCGGAGGGCATTGCCACCGTCAGCACTGCTAACACCGAGATCGCCAGGACCGAAAAGCTCCCGCGTCCGATCAGGCCTGCCCTCCATTCTCTTGATGGTGACGCCGCGGTACTGCGACGACTCACCGAACAGATCGGACGGTTCGCAAGTCTTGCCGGCGTGAGCGACCGCCTGCATCTTCACGCTGCGGCGCCTCTTGGCTATGTGATGGATGCGCCTTTGATTACGGCCGATGGCGATGCGCAGCAGCCGCTCCGGGATCGGGCTTGGTGGCTTCTCGCGCTGATCTCCGGGCAACTTGACGAGGGCGCCCCGGCATCCCGGCCGGACGCTTGCGTTTTTGATGCCGGTGTTCTTGGGTGGCTGCTCGATGCAAACGACGAGGCTGCGGGAGTCTTCTGGGATGTCGTGGCGCTCGTCCGAGCGTTGCCGGCATCGACGCGCGGGCGTCGCGCAATCGCTGAGCGCGCGCCAAACGGCGCTGGGGGAACCTGATGCTGCCGCTGCTCGACCCACAGCTTCGCCTCGTGCTCCTCAACCACGTCGCAATGCGTTTCACCGAAGCAGGGCCGGCCGAGCTTAGCGCGGCCGGCATCGACACCGAGCAACTTGCTCGCTTGCGCCAACTCTCTGCACTCGATCTCAACCGCCTTGCCGCGATGCGCGATCTTACCATCCGTGTTGCGTTCGACGCGGCCGAGCTCCAGGCCGGGCTGGGTGCCCTCGCACGGGTCAACGAAGCCAAGGCGTTGGAGGTGTATTTCATCCGCAATGGCGCGTCCTGGCAGATGATGAACGCGCTGTTCAAGATCCGGCAGAAGGTGACGCTCAAGCGCCGCCGCGAATGCGGTGCGTGGAGGCCTTCAGGCCGCCTCGCGCTTCCTGACCACAGCAAGCGAGAGCGCATCTTTCGCGTATGGCTCGCCATCGAGGACCCGAATCCCCGGGAACGCTACTACCGGCTGCATCAAGCGTTTCCGCGGCTCTCGATCGCCGTTCTTGATGCGGTCGTGCGCGAATTCGAGGCGGACCAATGATCACCCGCGCTGCAGTCCCTTCCGCGATTACCGCCGAACTGCTGCTGGAGCTCTTCGACCTGCCGGTGAGCTTTCACCGTTGCCTCGTACCGATCACGGGTGGCGTGACCTCCGCTCTGATGCTCTCGCAGGTCATCTGGACGAGCCAGGTGATCGACAGCACGGCCAACGGTTGGTTCTCCAAGTCCCAAGAGCAGTGGCGCGACGAAACCGGGCTCTCGCGCTGGGAGCAGGAAACGGCGCGACGCGCCTTGCGCAGCGCGGGATTCCTGGAGGAGAGGCGAGTCGGCATGCCGGCGAAGCTCTGGTTTCGGGTGCGCCCGGATGCGGTGTGGCGCGCCTTGCAGGCGCACGCGGCCGCCGTTCGCCGATGACGGTGCGCAGGGTCAGGCGTGAGACACAGGGGGTCTACGGCAAGCGATGGTGACGACACATGGGAATTCGCGAAATACAACAGGGAGCTCGCGATCATCTGGCCCCTGCTGGGTCGGCATATCGCGTTTCATCGTCGGCTCGTGGACCTGACTGCAAACGTGAAGGCGGCGCTGTTGCTGTCGCAGTCGATTTACTGGACGCGCCATGGCCGGGATATTGCGAAGAACGGTGGGTGGTTCCTCAAAACGACTGAGCAGTGGAAGATGGAAACCGGACTTTCAGCAAAGGAACAAATTACCGCGCGCGAGGTGTTGCGCGAGCTGGCGATCGTCAACGAGCAGCGCATGGGGATACCGGCGAAGCTCCACTTTCGGCTCTGTGTCGATCAGCTCGGCGCGCTGCTCTCCGATCGGATCGGCAGGGCTTTCGGTTTCCTTGACTGGGCCGATGGAGCCGCGGTCGCGGAACTGCTGGGTCCGGCGGTTGCCTATCACCGCGCGCTCGCCGGGCTCGGCGGCGGGGTCCATGCGGGACTGCTGCTGTCACGCGCTCTGTACCTGACGCGGCTTCAAACGAAAAGGCAGTTGGACGAGTGGGTCTGCAGGTCCGCGGCACAGTGGACCGAGGAGATCGGTCTCACGCGTCGTGAACAGGAGACCGCGCGTCGAGAACTCGCGCGCGCCGGCTTGTGGGAGGAGACGCTCACCGGGATTCCACCCCGCCTTGTCGTGCGGATCAGACTGGACTGTCTCCTCGCGCTCCTGGCCGGGGGTGAACGCGGATCGGCCGATCGTATTGTCGCGCCGCGCTTGCCAGATCGCGGTGTTCCCGCAAACAGACTTCCACCAAACGGCGAATCAAGCTTGCGGGAATCCCACATCCTTGTTTCGCCGAAAGCGCCAAATCAGTTTCACCGAAACCGCCATCACAGTTCCGCCGAAAGCGCCAAACTGCATATACAAGGAAGTACAAGTGATTCAGTACAACCACTACACGTGAGCCACACGCGCCGCGATAAAGACAGATCGGACAGTGGTGGTGATCTGATCTTTCCAGAGACCTTGCTCCCGGAAGAACGAGCCGCGGCGCGCCACCTGGTCCAGCCCTGCGCGGATCAAGCCCAGGCATTGCTTGACGAACTGAGCGCGCGCCTGCAGGCGAAAGCGGTGCACACGAGTCCGATCGCGTACTTGCGCGGTTTGGTCAGGCGTGCGCTCGCCGGCGAGTTCGTCCCGGAGCTGGGACTGCGGATTGCGATAGCCAGGCGCAGGCGCAAGGAAGAGTTGATCCTGCGCCAACAGCGTGAGGCAGAGGAATTCCGCCTTGCCGCCGATCGCGCGACACCGGAATACCAGGTCAAAGTAGCCGCACGCCGGGCGCAGATCCGGGAAATGCTCGACGCGATGCGGGCGGGACGCCAGCGGGGAAAGCGTTCATGACCAGCCGGCACGGAATCAGACGGACTGCCGAACGAACAGGCTACCGCTACCGTTCGCGGCCAATCGCGTGCCCCTCAATTCAACCGCGGGTTGGATGGATTGTCAGGCGCGGCCAGTCGACGCGCGACGTGAATCTCCCGCTGCCAGCACTGCTAACGCACCGCCGCGCCAATCGCGCGACGCCGAAATATCTTCATCGAGACGGAGTCAACCATGGCAACAACTGATGCAACGCCGCGGCATGGCCGCAGCGAGCAGGATGGCACGCCATCGGGCACCGCCCCGTTCCCCGTAAGTCCGGACTCGCCCTTCGCCGATGGCTACGACATCGCCTCCGAGCGCGACGCGTTGGCGGATCTCGTGGCAGCAGACAACCCCGATCGGGGCGGTCCGCGCTGGACCAGACTCGTCGAACTGCGCGAACGGGAAAACGAGTTGCGCCAGATGACGCGAAGCGATATAGGGCAGCGAGTGCCTGCCGCCGCCGTGGCGATCAAGGAAGCGAGCGGCATCGCCGGACTGGGTCAACTCGCGGATGCCACGCCCGACACGATGACGCTGCACACCAAGGACGCCTATCGCATGTTCACCGGCCGCCCCGCAGACGCCAGCGGCAAGGGGCAACCCATCCCCGGAGGAAAGCGCTTTGCGGCGGTCCTCAAATCCATCTGGCACCTGTCGGCGAACGACAACCCGTACGCCGACTGGATCCTGGTCCGGGTGTACGACGGTTTGGTCGCGATCCGTGCCCACCTGAGCCGTGTGATCACGGCGCGCGAGGAAGCGATCGGTTTACTCAAGCGCAAAGGCCTGACGCTGTCTGTCATGGCTTCGCGCAGCCCGAAGACCGTCGAGCTCGGGTTTCGCAGTCCGTATGGCTACGCCACCGCGGAGGCGATTGTAGAGTTTGACTACTACGTGCGGATGATCAAGACGCTCATTCACAAGGATCGCATGAGCGACGAGGGGGGGAGGGCGGCGATTCGCGAAGTCGGCCGGAAGATGCGCGCCTTGTTCCTCGATCCGATCCGCTGGGAGCGCCATCTCCTGCGCGAGGAGTTGCGGCAGTTGAGCCGCAGCGATTTCCTGCCGGGAGCAGACGAGCTGGCGCACATGCGCGTGCGTGCCGCGGTCGCACTGTTTGGCGAAGTGCCGCGCAAGGTGTTTACCGGGGTGGAGGCGCCGCGCCATACGCGGCGCCGCGTGCAGCTGTCCGATGCCGAGCTGCGCCTCCTGGAACAGGCGTCGCTTACCGCTGCCGGGGATTCGCCGCAGCCCGACACGGAGCTGCTGTGAGATCGCGGTCGCTGAGCGGGGGAGTATCGGGTCTGGGGGAGCGCGATGACGCTATCGCTGCAATGGTTTCCCGTGGAACACCACCCCCCGGCGCAGTGGGCCTGCGCGGCGACCGTAACGACGAATAGCGCCAGATGGAGCAGGGCTCCTGAGCGTGGATCAGTGCGTCAATCAACCAAACGGAGGTAGCGATGTCAAACGAGTTTCGTGGAACCGGAAATGCGGGTGACCTGCCGGTCTTGAAGACGGTGCTAGTCGGTAACGAGGAACGGCAGGTCGCCGAGCTTCGGGTGTTCTTTGACGAGTACTGCCAGGATGGCAAGGGCGGGCTGGAGCAGGCCGGTGGATTCTGGCTCGACGTCAATGTCTGGGGCGAACGACATGCAGCGGAGGTTGCGCAGATCGTGAAGAAGGGCGCGCGCGTGCATGTCATCGGGCGGCTTGCCGAAAGCAAGTGGATTGTGACCGAGACGGGCGAAGAGCGCCGTGCGCTGTATCTGAACGCGGACCGACTTTTCCTGAGCCTTGCTCGAATGGCCGAGGCCACATTCAAGCCGCGGCGAGAGTCCTCTGAAGCCAGGGCCTGAACTTGAACGAGAGAGACATTGCTGCCCGTGCCACCGGTGAGCCGATGCTCTTTCCAGGTGCCGAAGAACTCCGGATGCTCCGGGCGATTGCGCTTTTTGCATTGCTGGAAGCGGCGCGGCAGGGGACGTACAGCGCATCTTTTCGTGGTTTTCGCGTGCAGGCCCTGCGCCAATCGGCATCCCCCGTCTCCGGCGCCACCGTCAAAGTGCGTCTCTTTGTGAGCCTCGGAGGGAAGCTTGTCGAGCGGGGCGTGGTGGCCGTGCACGCGCCGCAGCCGCAATGCCATGGCGTCCCGGCAATGCACCGTGCTGGAACGAGCGTTGCCGGTGAAATTGAACCAATAGCCGGAGCGATGGTCATGTGATTTGAGTACACGTTGCGCTGCTTGAAACAGTGCCGCATGGCCGGTGATCGAGCAGTGTAGCCAATCGGTGTTATACGCTGGCTGAGTCAGCCCGGTTGATGCCCGTTACGCATCGCCCAACGCTCGCGAGAGCGCCAAAACCGGTCAGATCTCCTGAGAACCGGTGGCCGCAAGGCTCGGAGGTAGGCGTAAGTCGCTTCATCCCAGTCGGGGATTCCTATCCCCGGTCGGGGCATGGTCTCCCCATTTTTTTCACGTGAAAGGAGCCCATCATGTCTGATCAAGTCCAATCTGCAACTCTGCCGTCTTACTTCAATCTGCATGTCGAAGGCGTCGGCTATCTCAACCGCGTGCGCACGGTGACGCCAAAGAAGGGCCAGGAGTTTCTGGCCTGCACCGTGGCTGCGATGCGAGGCAGCACCGCTGACATCCTCTATACCAAGTTCGACTGCAGGGTGAGCGGCGCCGAGGCGCAGAAAATCGTCAAGCTCCTGGAGTCCGATGTTGCGGCTGAAAAGTCCGTACTCATCGGCTTCAAGATTGCCGATATCTATCCCGAAATGTTTACCTTCGAGAAAGGTGAAAAGAAGGGACAGTCCGGCGTAAGCATCAAAGGGCGTCTGCTCAGGATCAAGTTCGCCAAAGTCAACGGCGAAGCGGTTGATCTGCCGGTGCCGGTAAGCGAATCCGAGCGCGTCGCAGCATAGTCGTTCGCATCGAGCAGTAGTTCTTGCACCCCCGGGAGATTTCTCTCCGCGGGGGTGCTATCTCCCCCGATTGTTTTCGAGGAGACCGTCACGAAAGAGGCTTTGTTGAACGCGGTTCACGCCCGGACCCATGTCTGGCGAGATCGTCGCGATTGAGTAGTTTTCGAAGTCTGTCAACCCTCGGGGAATGTCTCTTCCCCGAGGGGGGAGGTGTTCCCTTTCTTTTGCAAAGGAGAACACTATGAGTCAAGTCATTCAAGCGATGTCGGATGCCGATCTGCTCGGCATGATGGTCGGGAGCAAAACCGCTGCGCGCATGCTTCAGGATGCGGGTGGCAGTCTCTCGACACTGTTAAACGAGTCCATACCGTCCTACGAGGTGCAGCCGAAGGTAAGAACGAAGCTTCAGGTCGCCAAGGAACTGGTACGGCGTTCTCTGCTCGAAACACTGCGCCACCGGGATGTGCTGTCCTCACCAGCCAGCGTGCGCGATTACCTGCGCGTGACGCTGACGGGCCGGGACTATGAGGTCTTCATTGTGCTGTTCCTGGATGCTCAAAACCGGGTCCTTGAGTCCGAGGAAATGTTTCGCGGCACACTGACGCAAACCAGCGTGTATCCGCGGGAAGTCGTAAAGAGAAGTCTATTTATCAACGCCGCGGCCGTGATTTTTGCGCACAATCATCCGTCGGGAATCGCCGAACCCAGCCACGCGGACGAATTGCTGACGCAGTCGTTGAAGCAGGCTTTGGCGTTGGTCGACGTCAGGGTGCTCGATCATTTCGTGATTGCAGGAACCGGTGTGCTGTCTATGGCTGAGCGCGGACTCATCTGATATGGGGAGCTCCCCATTGTTCGCAGAGTGCGGCTTGTGGTAGCGCTGTGCTGTACTACCTGAAGGGAATGCATTCCCTTCAGGTTGCCCATGTAGGTGGCGCGACGCGAGTCGCGCCGACACTCCGGTCCGGAATCCTCCGAGCCGGTTCTTTGACCCCAGCGGGGATGTTGCAACCCCGTCTTGGGGTCTGCCGTCCCCGCTATTCTATTTGGAGTATTCAATATGAAAAGCGGACGTTCTCTCGTAAATCTGGCGCAGGAACTTGAGCGCCAAATAGCGACCAAGCGGGATCTGGTCGTGTCAACCTCTCTCCTGCGGTGCCATACGGACGAAGGTGGCAGTTGCAAAATGTTAATCGATGCAAATGACGGTGGCGGGGAGTACGGCATTACCAATCTCGCGCGCCGGCAATTGGCTGAAAAGTTGAAGATTCCGTTCGCGTACTTCGAGCGCATGCGCACGGAGCAACCGACCCTCCTCGACCGAAACGTCAACACGTGGCTTCAGACCGATAATGAGCGAAGGATGATTCGAACGCTGGACGGGCAGGTGCGCGCGGTGCTGTCGGACCGCTACCGCCGTCTGGACAACTACGATCTGGCGGAGAATGTGCTGCCGATCCTGCAACGGCTTGCCGATGCGCGCTTCGAGTCGGTCGAATTGACCGAGACCAAAATGTATCTAAAGGTTGTCACGCCTCGTGTGGAGTTCGAAATTGCACCGGGAGACGTGGTGCAGGCCGGCATCGCGATTACGAACTCCGAGGTCGGTCACGGTACTCTATCGGTACAGCCTCTGGTGTATCGGCTGATATGCCGAAACGGGTTGATCGCGTCCGACCGCGCCTTGCGCAAGACGCATGTCGGACGCATCCTGCAACCAGAGGAGGAGGCGATCACGGTCTTCAGGGACGATACGCTGGCCGCGGACGACAAGGCATTCTTCCTTAAGGTCCGGGATGTGGTCGAGGCTGCAGTTTCGGAAGCGACCTTCCGTCAGGTGGCGCAGAAGATGCGGAAGACCCTCGACATTAAGTTAACCGGCGATCCTGTTAAGGCAGTCGAAGTGCTCGCCAACCGCTACACGCTCAACGAGTCTGAACGTGCCGGCGTGCTGCGTCAACTCATCGTCGAAGGCGATCCGTCCGCCTATGGGCTGGTCAACGCTGTCACGCACTTCTCGCATGACGTCGAAGACTACGACCGGGCGACGGAGTTCGAGTCGCTCGGCGGCAAGTTGATCGACCTGTCTTCCAGCGAATGGAAAGAAGTCGCGGAAGCAGCCTGATCGCTTCGACCAGGTACTGAAATGGTGCTTCGGTGTCCGTTGATCGCTTGGCAGGGTGGTCTTTTTTTTTTCGGTGCGGCCGGTGGCCGCACCGAATGTTCTTTGGGCGCGCCATATTCACCCTTCGGAGGGGATTTCTACCCCGCAGAGAGAGCCATCGCATTTCAGCGGCTCCGAACCGGGCCTTGGCCAATTCGTGCTTTCGGCCATGACCGGTCGGTGGCGATTCTCCTTCATAGCGGCCGCTGGTCTAGTGCAGTCACCTGAAAGTCGCCATTGGAACGGCGCCGGTCAGTTTCCCGTGTTGGACTTATGCAACGTAGCGATTGCAGCCACTTGACTTTGCCCCAGGGACGGCACGTCCCGGCCGCGACAGTCGCGACATTGCTGGCGAATGACAGTCCTTCAACGATACCTGAAAGTGGCCTCGGCTAGAGGTACTTGGGCATCCGGCCAGATCATGACTGCGGCTGATGTCAGTGCAGAGCGACTGCTCATCCACTCCAGCATCGATCTCCCTTCGACTTCGCCCCAATCGATTGCCGCGACGAATTACCCGCCGATACGATCCTTTCTCAGTTCGCGCAAAGGAAAAATCGATAAATATCAAGGGCGCTCTTATTAGTTTTCAACGACGAATGCGGGTGCAACGTGATATAAAAGCGGTGCGCGCTGTGGAGCCATAAGGGCGCTTTCAATATTCTTTGCGAGCAATGCTCGGTGGCGCTAAATCAGCAGAAAACTGCTGCCATCGACCCGGCGCGCGAAAAGAGGCAGGATTGAATCGCCTATTGTTCCATCCGGTCATGGAGCAAGACCTGAAGCTGTCCCGACTGCGGACACCTTTCGACGGTTCGACGCCATGGCGCTGACCGCGGGCGAGCCCAGCGGCAACATCCCGAAGCGGCTCAGGGCAAGCCGTGGATCTGGTAGCGTGTTGGCACGTTGGCGAAGTCGACCACAGCCATGCGGCGGTCCGCACTGAAGGCCGCGCCGTGCTCGCCTGCGGCCTTTCTCGTCGGTGCCTCGGCCTCGAGCAGCTGCGCCACCTGTGTCGACGCCGTGTCCGCGTTGGCTGCGAAGTCGTTTTCGCTGGCGGCCTGCATGTTCAGGGCGCGCCAAGGCGAGGCCGGAAGTTGCCAAGCGATGTAGGCCGTCTTTGAGTTTGCGGGTCCGCTGGGGGCCGGCCCGATAACGAGCACTAGGTCGGGGTCGATACCGGCCTTGTGGGCAGCATTGAACGTGGCGACAAATAGCAGCGCCGCCTCCAGCGACGAGGGGCTGCTGCCCAGGTGCTCGATGAAGCTCTTGGGCGCGCGGATGCTTTGCCGATCGCTGGCCGGGAAGTTGATCATCGGACTCGGGCTCACCGGGATGCTGTGCTCGCCGCGGAACAGCTGTTCGTAGCAATTGCGGATCGCGTCCTCGCGTTCGAGCTGCATCGTCTGCCCCGGCGCACGCCGGCATCCGCGGCCAAGCTTCAGGATTTCCGGTGGCGGCTTCAGTATCCACGCCTTCAGCGACCCCAGCAGAAAAGCGTCTTCCACCTTCTCGCCTTGCGCGCCGCCGCGAGCGGGTTTGCGCAGGTCCCAGGCGACGGTCTTCGGCGGGACGATTTCGGTATTGATTTCGCCCTCGACGAGCTTGTGCTCGACATCGTCCTCCAGCGACCACTTGATCGTGATCCGGTCCGGCGGCGTGCCACCGAAGCTGAAGTCCGGTGTGAATGTCTTGCCGAAGTTCTCGCCCGGGTCGATGTAGAAGGGCTTGACCTGCGGTGCCGAGGTCAGCGTCACCGACCCGCTGTTCTCGAAGCGCACCGACAGGCCCTTACGGCTGGGGCACCCGTTCTCGATATTGATGCGCAGCCAATACGGGAAGTTGTCGGAGCCGAACGAGTTCATCAGGTAATGCGGGAGCACGTTGGGCGTCAGGGCGTCGGTCACTAGGCACTCCGCCCCCGCGGCCGTCACGGTGGGGGCGTTTGGCGGCTGCGGGCCTTGGTCCGCATCCGGAACGGAGGGCGGCATGCCTTGCCACACGGCGAGACCGGCGGCCAGCGCCACCACGCCGCCCGAAGCCGCCCACGTGCTTCGCCGCCGCCACCAAGGCAGGTGCGGCAGCGGTGGCGGCCGCGCACCAGGGAGCGGCGGATGGCCCAGGCGCTCGACCATGCCGAGCAGCGCCTTGGCCACACCATCGATGTCGAGATCGTCACCGAGTTGCAGGCCGTGCTTGAGACGCAGGCCGTACAGGCTCTTGGCCTGCGCGGCCTCGCCATCGAGGTAGACCGGAACCACGCGATGCGCACGATCGTCGGTGCGCGCCAGTGCGATCGCCTCGGCAATCTCCTCGCGCTGATAGTAGGCACTGCCAGAGCGCGAGGACACCAGGATCACGCTGATGCGGGCGTCGCGCTGCGCCTGGGCCAGCAACTGGTCCCAGTCGTCGCCAAACTCGATGCAGCGGCTGTCGAGGAAGGTTAGTGCGTGCGGCGCAAGCAGCTCGTACAGCGCTTCCGCCGGCTCCAGGTCCGCCTTCGCATGGGCGATGAAGAAGGTCCAGCGCGGCGCGGCGTCGTTCATCGCGGTGCTAGCGCATTGTCGAACAGGCCGACCGCATCGACGATCATGATATCGGTCAGCACATTGCGCGCGAAGCGGCGCGCACTGCGGCCACCGGCGACGGTGCCTTTCCAGATCAGGTCCTGCCTGCGCAGCGATTCGACCATGGTTTCGACATCGTCGCTCCAACCGCGCGCGGTCCAGACGCGATTGCTCCATTCCCTCACAACCGCCGGGCTGTAGAGATGGGCGACCAGTGCCTGCAGCGGATGATCCTTGAAGTCACCGAGCTCCTGCCCGAACCAGCGTGCACCGAGCTCGATCGAGAGTTTCTTGTCCATCAGGTAGCTGGACCGGTCCGGCGCGGTGTTCGGGCCGAGCAGATCCCATTGCCTGGCAAGGGCGTCGAAAGTACTGGGAATGAACTGGAACAAGCCCAGCGCCTGCTTCGACGACAGCGCCGCGGGATAGAAGAAGCTCTCCTCACGCATGATTGCGTAGAGCAGGCTCGGCGCGACTTGATAACGTGCCGCGGCGTCGCGGATCAACTCGTGATAGACGGATGGGTAGGCCACGTGCAGGTAGCCCGGCGCGCGCAGAGTCTCGGAGCGGCGCGAGTTCGGGTGCAGCAGCGCCGGGTGCACCAGGCTCAACAGCGCCGGCCAATCGGCCTCGGTCTGGCCCACACGCGCGGCAAGCGCCAGCCGCGTCGCGGTCTTGCCGTCGCGGTCGACGCCGGCGAAGAGGTCCTGCCGCAACGCCATTATTACGGCGATCGGCGCTATCAGTCCGGTGCGATCTAGCTCCTCGAAGCTCATGTCCTGCACGCGCCGCGACGGGTCTGTATTGCGCAAGCTCAACTCGCCTTGCAGCGCCGCGCGGTAGAGTTTGTGCTCGAGCGCAAAGTCGAGCCGGCTCAGGTAGACGTTCGACTCGATCGGCAGCGCTGGCGTGGGCTCGTCGTACGCGCGACGCAGCTCGGCGATCAGCTGCTTGCTCTGCACGCGAAGGTGGGTCTTCGCGCCTGGCCCGCTGGCCAGATGCATGCGCGCGCGCAGACCGTAGTAGCCGTGCCTATCGGCCTGCGCTGCTTGCATGAAGAAGTCGCGCGCCTGCTGCGCGGGCTCGTGTTGCTCGGCAATGCGGCCGCGCCAGAACCACGCGCGAGCGATCTCGTCGGACTGCGGCTGCAGCTCGATCAGATCGGCCAGTATGCGATCCGCAGCGTCGGCGTCCTTGGCTTGGCCACGCCAGACCAGCGCCAGCGCGGTCTCGATCGCCAGCGGCGGCAGTCTGAGGCTGGCCGGCTGCAACTGCTGAAACTGCTGCAGCCACTGCACGCCTTCGTCGAGGCGGCCGCCAATGCGCGCGCCCCACGATAGCCAGTCCAGCGCCTCGTCGGTGGCGCCGGCCCGCTTGTACTCGTTGACCGCGCGTTGCAGGAACATTGCGAACTCGGGGTCCCCAGGGTCGTACAACAGGCCCGCCCGCACCAGCGCGTACTGCGCCAGCGCGTCGTTGGTGGCGTACTGGGCCACCTCTTCGAAGTGGCCGCGGCGCACTTCACGGTCGAGCTGCGGTGAGGCCATCACGTAAAGAAACTCGGACTCGAGCTTCGTCTGCAGATCGGCCGATTTCATGGCCTGGCTCAGCAGCGGCCGGGCCTGCTCGGCCTGGCGCAGTTCGAGCAGGCGCTTGCCGCGCAGCAACGCCACGCGGTCGGGCGTGGCCAACTTCTGCGCCAGCATCGATGCGTACAAGGGGTCCGATGTCGTGATCGCCTCTGGGTGCAACGCGCGCCCTAGAAAGTCGAGTACGTAGCCGCCCGAGCGGCGCAGGTCGCCCGCTTGCCGCGCCCCGCGCGCCAGCGCGAGCAGCAGTTGCTCCTCCAGCAACGGCACGTAGACCAGCGTTGCGCGGCCCGCAAAGGCCGATCGCACCAGGCGTGTTGCGAGCACCTTGTCGGCCAAGTCGGCCATCTGCTTGAACGGCTCGGCTTCGGTGTCGCCCGTCGTCGCGTGCCGCTGCAGCCAGCGGTACAGCGCGAACGCCGTCAGGCCATCGGCGCCCCATGTGTCATGGTACGGATCGGAGGCCGCGAACTCCACCAGTTCGCGATAGACACGGGCGGCATCATTGGCCCGGCCCGCGGCCTGCAATGACTCGGCCTGCAAGAAGGCCCTGATCGGCCAGATTGGCGTTGCCTTGGCGGCGATCGCCGGCGCCGGGCCCAGCAGCTGCCCAAGTGCTACGGGCGACAGCGACGTCGACTGCGCGGCCGCGGCCGACGCAAGCAGCCAGCTCGAGGTCCACACCACAGCACGCAGCCGCGTGCCCAACAATGCAACTGCCTTCGGCACTAACAGTCTCCTGCTAGTCATTCAGAAAAGACTAACACATTACCTTAGCTGGCACGGACCACCCTAACCAATTAATCTATTTATAGAATACTGAGTTATATATTCTGTAAGTATTTTATATTACTCGACTGCATAGTCAATTCTGGGGCCAAGAAATGGACAAAGTTAAAATCAATCGGAGGAATTGCCGAACCCTCCTTTCCAGCGGACCGCAAAAAGCCGCGGCGGCTGAAGAGTACGTTAGGGCACACACAACGAGGACTACACCATGCGCATAGCCGCCACGCTTCTTGCTCTCTCGATCTTTACTCCGGTATCCGCGGCGGAGTTCGACACTCCTTGGCGCGACGGTGCACTGTAGAACATGTCTTCGGTACGTTGAAGTTCTGGATGGGGTCGGCGCACTTCCTGATGAAGAGACTCAAGAATGTAGGTACGGAAATGAGCCTGCATGTCCTCTCCTACAACTTGCGACGGCTCATCAATATTCTCGGTGTCGAACAAGTGATGATGGCTATCCGGAGAAGGGCCGTTTGAGGGCATCCGTGCCCTTTCTTGCCCAAAGTAACGCGCATTAGGCAGCCCTCAGAGCCTCCCAGGGCGC
>JACZJV010000109.1 GCA_014860355.1 Burkholderiales bacterium
AACGGCTGTCTCTACTGCGTCGTCGCCCACGGCGCCATCCTGCGGGTCTACGCCAAGAATCCGCGCGTTGCCGACCAGGTGGCGACCAATTACAACAAGGCCGAGATCACCCCCCGGCAGCGCGCCATTCTCGACTTCGCGATGACTATCGCACTGGACTCCGAGAACCTGTCGGAAGCCGACTTCCTGGCCCTGCGCGAGCACGGTTTTGACGATGATGATGCCTGGGACATCGGCGCGATCGCAGCGTTTTTCGCGCTCAGCAACCGGATGGCCAATCTCAGCGGCATGATGCCCAACGAGCAGTTCTACCTGCTCGGCAGGCTGCCGCGCGAGAAAAAACCGGCATAAGGGGGCAACCCGCAGGCTCCCCTTGCGCGTGGTGACTGGATATTCCAGTCTGGCCGGGCCGACGATCTTCAGGTTTGCGGCGGAGCGATGGGCGGCAGGTTGTTCAGGAAGGCCTCGGGGGTCACGATCGCGTAGCGCACCTGGTCGGCCAGCACCAGCAGGTCGGTGTCACCGGTGACCAGGATTTCGGCCCGGCCCGTGACGGCGAGGTACAGAAACGGCAGATCGAAGACGTCTCGACAGGCCGGCACAATAGGCGGCGGCTCGGGTATGCATACCACCTCGGCGTAGGGCAGGTAGTCGGCGAGCAACTCCTGCTGCGCGGCCGAATCGAGCCGGAATTTCGGATAGGCCAACACGCGAACAAGTTCCTGCGCGGTCGCGGTGCTTACCAGCGGCACGCATCGGCCAAGCTGCCAGGCGACGCGCAACCGTGCAGTCGTTCCCTGGTCAAAGACCAGCGCGGAGAGCACCACATTGGTGTCGAGCACTACGCGCGGGGGCTTGCCTTCGCCTGAGCGCGTGCTGCGCCGGCGAGTGATCATGGTTTGCGTTCGGCCTTTGCGGGGAGCTTCCTGGAGGCCTTCGCGGGGGCAAGATTGCGCGCCCAGGACACGGCTTCGCCGATGTCGACTTCGGTCAGCTCGAGCTCGGCGAGTTTGGCGCGGACGGCGTCGCCGCGCTGGATGCGTACCGGCGTCAGGATGATCTGGCCGTGCTGGGCCTGCACGTCGAAATACTCTGCCGGGCCGACCGCCTGCGTCACGCTCTTGGGCAGGGTGAGTTGGTTCTTCGAGGTAATCTTGGCGAGCATTGCGGTTTCACTTGGATAGTAAGGATTCCTTACTTTAGCTCCTTGGCTATCCGGAAGTCAAGACCGTCGGGGGCTCAGACCACGTTGCGCTCGGTGAGCGGGCGCTGCGCGGCGATGCGCTCGAAGGCGAGCGGTGTGAGATCAAGCGTGCGGTAGCCACCGTGGACGATCAATTCGGCGACGCCGCGGCCTATGGCCGGTGATTGCTGCAGACCGTGGCCGGAAAAACCGTTGGCGAAAATCAGGTTTCTCACTGCCGGGTGATATCCGACTACGCCATTCTGGTCGAAGGTATTGAACTCGTAGTAACCGGCCCACGCACCGGTTTGGCGCAAGGCCTCGAACGCCGGTACGCGCGCCGCGAGTGTCGGCCAGACCACGTCGTCGAAGAGCGCTTGATCGACGTCGAGCGGCAAGTCATCGGGATCGTTTCCCGCGTCCGGGGAGATCCCGCAGATGAACCGGCTGCTGCCCTCAGGGCGAAACCAGACTCCCGTCGGATCGATGACGAGCGGCGCGTGCTCGACTCGGGTCGGGCAGCTGACCACAAAGACGCAACGGCGCCGCGCGCGCACCGGCAGGTCGATCCCCAGCCATGCCGCTGGTTCGCGCGCCCACGGACCAGCCGCGTTGACCACCACGTCACAGGGCACCGATCTCCCGTCGGCGAGGCGCACCGCTTGGATCCGCTCGCCGACGCAATCGAAGCCGCGGGCCTCGGCCGCGAGATAGGTCGCGCCCAGCGCCCGGGCCTTGCGGCGCAACGCCTGCAGCAGACTGTACCCATCGAACCAGCCTTCGCCGGAGAGCCCGAACGAACCTGCGGCAATGCCGGAGGTGGAGAGCCAGGGAAAGCGCTGGCGCAATTCCACTGGATTGAACAATCGCACGTCGGCGCCGTGCGCGCGCTGCAGAAGGTGGTTTTCCGCCAGGACCTCGGCGCCGGTCTCGGAGGCCAGGAACAGGTAACCCTGCTCCTTCAGGGCGAGTTCGGGGCGTTCGCCCCCAACGGCGAGGCGTTCGCGCGCGCTGCGCAGGAACTCGATGCCCGCCATGCTCATCTGGATGTTGATCGCGCTGGAGAACTGTTGCCGGATGGAGCTCGCCGACAAGGCCGAGGAAGCGCGCGTGTAGCTTGGGTCGCGTTCGATGACCGTGACCTCACCAGAGAACTCGCGCTGTGCTTGTGTGAAGTAGGCGATTGCGCTACCAATTGCTCCGCCACCGATCACGACGACCTTCTGGCGCATGGTGGTGTTCCCGTGCACCCTCAGCTCAGGATGATGTCGTACTGCTGGACGTTGTAGCCGGATTCGACGTAGAGCGAAATGGTCTTGCCGATCGCGTCGCCGAGCCCGGCGAGCGGCTGCGCCTCTTCCTCCAGGAACAGGTCGATGACCGCCTGCGAGGCGAGGAT
>JACZJV010000110.1 GCA_014860355.1 Burkholderiales bacterium
CTTGTGATCAAGGCGAGGTGGCGTAGATCCGGCGGTTGTGCAGTGAAGGAGTGCGTTCTTACCTGGGGAGATCTCGCCTCATGGCTGAAAGGCCGACGTGGTAACACGGAGCGAGAAGTCAGCAGAGGCCGTAGTAGCTGCCGATACGGGGCGAAGGGCCGAAGGAATAGGAGAAGGTGCCCTTGGATTCTCGGAGATGGACTGTCTCAGATGTTCGCGCTAGTGAAGCTCGCCGATACGGTGAATAGGGTGAAGCCCAAAGCACTTCGGCAGCGAGAAACCAAATCCGGTGGATCCGAGACCAGCCACTTCAGGCGGTGCGCAGGGCTTCACTCCTGCGGTCCGACCTCAACTATTCCAACCGCCCGGTGCGGACCCGCATGCCGGCGTGGTGTGGGAGGGGTCCGGTCCGTCAGGACCGGCCCCTATCCCGATTGCGCCCGGCAGGGCGCACGCCCACGGTTTCCTGACCGGCAACTCCATGTACGGTCGCCTCTGCTCCCATCCCGGGCGGCGCCGGCATCAGCGCATTTCCACGGCGCGCGGACTGGGTAAACAAGACTGGGGAATCCCCAATTCTGGTGCCCCAGGATTTGGGAATGGAAGCGGTTTTCCCCAATGTGCCGCGTGAAGTAACCCGACCAGCAAGCGATTTCCCCCTCTGAGTGGGGCATTTGACCCGCAGCCTGTGACTTTTGGCACGCTTGGTGCATTAGTGGTCCCGACCGTGGTGCAAGGACAGATGTCGTGCATTGCGCCGTCGCGGATTCATGTACATGGCTTGCGGCACGGCAGCGCGGGCACCGGCGGGATGGAAAACGCTTGGACACCTGGGTCTGGGCACGCTTCGTAACTTTGCAATAAGGAGATTTACAATGTTCGGACCTTCCAAGATCAAGCTCTGCGCGCGTGCGGTTGCGCTAGCCTTTGCGCTCACCGCCAGCAGCTTTTCCGCGCACGCCGCGCTCGAAAGGGTGGGCCCCGTAAACCTCGACCCCTCGGTGGGCGAATTTCCTGCCTGGTATCAGGACAGCACCGGCATCGCGCTTGAATTCTGCGCCCCGCAGAATGATTCTGAGATAGGCGGCGGCTGGTGTCTATTGCTCCCCGCCGACGTAGGTGCAGTGCCGGAGGCGTTTCCCACGAATTTCTCCATCGAACACTTTTACTACGCCGGCACCGCGCTCATGACGCACCCGAACGGCGCCAAGTCGCTGCTGGTCCTCGCGCAGGAAGCCTCGTTTTCCAACGACACTACAGCCAGAGCCGGGGACCAGACCGTGTTCTCGCGCATACGCGTATCGCTGAATCCGGTGCCCGCTACCGGGACTTACCGCTTCATCCATCCGTATGGCGAAGAAGTGCGCAATGCGGTAGTCGGCGAGACGATATCTTTCACCAGCGACGTTGGCATCGGCTGCGGACTGGATTTCAGCTGCTCGCTGAACTCGCGTCTGGGGCCCTTCCTGCTGCCTTCGGCCACCCCCGGCGGCGCTGAAATGCCACCGCTGACGGCAGCGAACCCGACCCCTGATACCGATCCGGCGCACTTCAAGGGCGCATTCGTCGCTACACCCTATCCTGGCACCGGCAAAGCCTATATCGCCGATCCCAACCGCCTGGGTCCGGTCACCGGCAGCCCGCTGCCCGATTTCATCGACTCGACCGGGGCCCAGCGCAACCACAACATCTTCCGCATCGAAGGGCCGCCCGGTTCCGGACTGGGCGTGGATCCCGCCACGGGCGCGATCGTCGACTGGGCCGAGACCACCGACTTTGCACTGGCGGGCCGCTTGTACACTGGAGCGATGCCGGGCCGGGTTACGGTCGATCGCGCCTCGTATGAGCGCAATGCCTCGGGGCAGAAACTCGACGTATTTGCCACCGCCTTCCCGACCACCCAGGGCCGCCTGCCCGGCGCTCCCCGGCCCGCGGCGGTGACCTCGTCGCTGACCTTCTTCGACGCGCCCTGCGCCGGCACCGTGGACGCCCTGGGCACCATCCAGCCGCCCTACAGTGCGCCTCCAGGCGCCACCGAGACGCCGCTGGTGGCGACCGGCGCGCTGCAGTGGGCGCAGACCCAGCCCACGGTGATTCCTGCTGCCGTGTGCGTGAAGGACGCCGGCGCGCACGACGCGAGCGGCAATCCCGTGCCCCTGTACCTGCCGCAAGTGGTCACGGATGAAGTCACCGTCACCCCGGCCTTCTTCGATCCCTCGTCCGGATCCCTGACCGTGGGCGCGAGTTCCAGCGACACCGTCCTGGCGCCCTCGCTGACGCTGGCGTTCGCAGGCTATAACGGCGACCTCACCGCCGGCCAGATCACCGTGCCGGGCATGCTCGCGCCACCCGCCAATGTGGTGGTGCAGTCCAGCGGCCTGGGCAGCACGCAGTATCAGGTCAGCACCGGCTTCGTCGCCGGGCCGGCGCCCGCGATCCCGGTCGCCGCGAACGACAGCTATACGTTTCCGATGAATTCGCCGGCGCAGGTTCTGGACCTGCTGGCCAACGACAGCAACGTCGCCGGCGGCACGGTGGCGCTGAGCTCGACGCCGACGCACGGTACCGCCGTGGTCAATGCCGACGGCACGGTAACGTACACGCCCTTCCTCAACGCCTTCGGCACGGATGTCTTCACCTATACCGTGACCGTGGGCAGCGATGTATCGAACACCGGCCAGGTGACCCTGGACATCACGCCGGTGAACCTGCCGCCCTCCGCGGTCAACGATGCGACCGCCACCCTGGTCAACGAACCGGTTGCAATCAATGTGGTCGCCAACGATACCGATCCGAACGGCGCGGCCGACATCGTAGGCGTGGTGAACCTGACGCAGCCCACGCCCAGCGGGGCGACGGCGATTGCCAACGGCGGCGTGGTGACCTTCAATGCCACGGCGACGGGGACCTATACCTTCACCTATCAGGCGATAGACGCGGGCGGACTGCCCTCGGCCACTGCAGCAACGGTGACTGTGCAGGTCGGCGCCGTTGAGACGCTCACCTTTACGCGGAATCAGTACATCACCAGCAAGTCTCGTCTGCGGGTAGAGGGCACCATCTCCCCGATCGCGGGCCAGGCCGTCAGGGTGGACTTTGTCAATGGGGCCGGAGCGGTGCTAGGCACTGCAGGTACGGTCTTTTCGACCACTGCAGGCCTTTGGGTGCTAGATAGAGTGGGTATCGCTCTGCCCGCGGGAACAGTCGCGGTCAAGGCTACTGGAGCGAACGGCGGAGTCCTGGCGACGGCGCTAACCATTAAATAACCTTTGGCGCCCTGCGGCCCCTCTGAGCGGGGGTCGCAGCCTACGCCCCACCACTTATTCGATACCCCACGTTAAGGAGATTTGCAATGTTTGCACCTTCGAAAATCAAGTCTGGCGCGCGCGCAGTTGCGCTTGCATTCGCGCTCGCCGGCAGCAGCTTTTCCGCGCACGCGGTGCTCGAGCGGATCGGTCCCGTGAGCACCGTGCCCTCGGAGGGCGGCTTCCCGTCCTGGTACCAGGACACCACCGGCATTTCGATGCAGTTCTGCGGCCCCAAGAATGATTCGGAACTGGCCGGAGGATGGTGTCTGCTGCTCCCTGGCAACGTAAATGCCACGCCCGAAACCTTTCCTTCGGAATTCTTCATCGAACACTTCTACTTTGCCGGGACGGCGATCATGGACCACCCCACGGCGGGCGGCGCCAAATCGCTGCTGGTCGTGGCGCAGGAGGCTACATTTGACAACGGCTTCGATGTCGTACCGGGCGAACAGGTCGTGTTCTCGCGCATCCGCGTCAGGCTGACCCCGGCGCCCGTAACCGGGACCTACCGCTTCATCCATCCCTATGGCGAAGAGGTGGTGCAAGGCGTGGCCGGCGAAAGGATCAGCTTCACCGAAGACGTCGGCGTCACCTGCGTCGGCACCTTCGAGTGCTCGATCGGTTCGCGCCTGGGACCGTTCCTGCTGCCCTCGGCCACCCCCGGCGGCGCCGAGATGCCGGCGCTGACCGCCGCGAATCCGACCCCGGATACCGATCCCAGCCACTTCAACGGCGCGTTCACGCCTACGCCCTACCCGGGCACCGGGGACGCGTACATCGCCGACCCCGCGCGTATCGGGCCGGTTACCGGCAGCAGCCTGCCGGACTTCGTCGATTCGAACGGCAATTTGCGCAACCACAATATCTTCCGCATCGAAGGGCCGCCCGGGTCTGCGTTGGGTGTGGATCCTGCGACCGGCGCGGTGGTCGACTGGGCCGAGACCACCAACTTCAACCTGGCGGGCCGCCTGTACGCCGGCGCCATGACCGGCAATGCCAGCGTCAGCCGTGCAAGCTACACGCGCAATGCCAACGGCCTGAAGCTGGACGTGCTGGCGAGCGGTAGCCCGGCCACCGGTGCCCGGCTTCCGGGTCAGCCTGCGCCCGAGTCGATCACGCCTGCGCTGACCTTCTTCGATGCCCCCTGCGCTGGCACCGTCGACGCCCTGGGTACGGTCCGGCCTCCGTTCAGCGCACCGTTGGGGGCCACCGAGACGCAGATGTTCAACACCGGCGAATCCTATTGGGGACAGGCGCGCCCCGCGGCGCTTCCTGCCGCGGTGTGCGTAAAGCACGGCAATGCGCGCGACGCTTTCGGCAATATCGTGCCGGCGTTCCTGCCGAAGAACGTCACCGACGAAGTCACCGTGACGCAGGCACTCTACGATCCTGCCACTACTTCCCTGACGGTGGCCGCGGTCTCCAGCGACGAGACCGAACCGCCTGCGCTGAAGCTGGCCTACCAGGGCTACAGCGGCGACCTCGCCGGCGGCCAGATCGTGGTGCCGAACATGGTCACGCCGCCGTCCAAGGTGCGTGTGCTCTCCAGCGCATCCGGCACCAGCGAATACCAGGTGAAGACGGTCATCCAGGCCGCACCAGCCCCGGACGCGCCGGTGGCCGTGGCCGATGCGTATGCGTACACCGAGGATTCCGGCGCGCATATCCTCGACATCCTCGCCAACGACCTCAACGTCACTGGCGCCACGGTGAACGTGACCTCCGCGCCGAGTTTCGGCGCCGCGGTGGTCAATGCCGACGGTACGGTGACCTACACCGCGAATCCCAACGCCTACGGCGCCGACTCCTTCACCTACAAGGTAACGGTGGGCGCGCTGGTATCGGGCTCGGCGACGGTGTCGCTCGACCTCGCGCCGGTGAACGACGCGCCGGTTGCGGTCGACGACACGGCTACTGCGACCCAGGGTACGCCGCTGCAGATCAACGTACTCGCCAACGATACCGACCCTGACGGTCCGGCGGACCTGTCTGCGGCGATCCTCGTCGGTGGCGCTCCTGCCGGAACCACCATCACTGGCGGCGCTGGCGGGATCTTCACCTTCAACACCTTGCAGGCCGGCGGCCCCTACGTGTTCAACTACCGCGCCCAGGATCAGTCGCTGACCGCCTCCGCCAACACGGGGCAGGTGACGGTGACGGTGATTGCGGCGGAGCAGGCCCTCATCAACAGGAACCAGTACGTGGTGAGAAATAGTCAACTGACGGTGGAGGGCACCACCACCCCGGCAGGGAACCAGACTGTCACCATCCTGTGGCTGGACAATGCCGGCAACTCGCTCGGTACCGCGGCGACGACCGTGGCCGCGGCAGGCAGGTGGAAGATCGGCAAACTCCGGGTCACCAAGCCCGCTCTTGCGACCAGGATCGTAGCCACCACGCCAGCGGCGCCGTATGACCCGGCAAACCAGGCGAACACGGCTACGCTCATCCTGAAGTAATCGCACCGGCAGCAAGCATCAGCCCCGCCCGCAAGGGCGGGGCTTTTTTTTGTGCGCCATGCCGTTGTGCGCCGCGCGGGATGTGGGCGTGGCAGATTGTCTGACCGCAATATCGTTCAGCCTGAAGGTGGGGCGAAAGGCGCTACCAAAAATACTCTTATCGCCCGGGCACCTGCGGGCCTACACCATAAGCCCACTTGACGGCTTGACATTTAGCGGGTATAACGCGAACAAGTGTTTAGTTTCAAGTGCTTGAGAGCGGTTCCCTAAGCGGTAGGTCCTTTTCAGTCTTGAGATTCAAACATTCATCGGGTTAATCCCGAAATTCTCAACTTTTAAAGGAACGCGATATGGCAACCGGTACAGTGAAATGGTTTAACGACTCGAAGGGCTTCGGCTTCATTACCCCGGATGGCGGCGGCGAAGATCTATTCGCACATTTCTCTGAGATCAATATGCAGGGCTTCAAGACGCTCAAGGAAGGACAGAAAGTGTCCTTCGAGATCGTGGACGGCAAGAAAGGCAAGCAGGCGGCCAAGATTCAAGCTGCCTGATCCAGTCGTTTTTCCTTTGAAGAGCCGGGCACGCTACGCCCGGCTTTTTTTATGTACGCGTCGCTGGCGATGATGGTCTGCGCGCCTGCGCCCGCGCTCATTTCGCGTACTTGCGGAATTCGGGCCTGCGCTTTGCGCGAAATGCGTTGCCGCCTTCCTTCGATTCGTCGGTATCGTAGTAGAGCTTGAGCGCCTGCATCGCGAACGAAGAAATTCCGCGGATCATCTCGGTATCGACGTTGAACGAGCGCTTGGCCAGCGCGATCGCCGTCGGGCTCATCTGCAGTATCTCGGCGCACCACTTTGCAACTTCGCCATCGAGCCGCTCGTGCGGCACTACGGCGTTGACCAGGCCCATGCTCAAGGCCTCCTGCGCGCCATAGCGCCGGCACAGGTACCAGATTTCGCGCGCCTTCTTCTCGCCCACGACGCGCGCGAGCAGTGCCGTTCCGAAGCCGGGATCGACCGAGCCCACTTTCGGACCCACCTGGCCGAACTGCGCCTTGTCCGAGGCGATGGCGAGGTCGCACAGGGTCACCAGCACGTTGCCGCCGCCGATGGCGTAGCCGTTTACGCGCGCGATCACCGGCTTCGGAATGTCGCGGATGATGCTCTGCAGTTCCTCCACCGGCAATCCGATGGTGCCGCGCCCGCCATAGCCGCCGTCTTCGGCGTCGGCGCTCTGATCGCCACCGGTACAGAAAGCCTTGTCACCGGCGCCGGTGAGCACGACTACGCCGATGTCGCGGTTCCAGCCGGCTTTGCCGAAGGCCTGGATCAGCTCTTCGCAGGTGTTGCAGTCAAACGCGTTGTAGACCTTCGGGCGATTGATGGTGATGGTGGCGACTCCGGCCTGTTCGGTGTAGATGATGTTGCTGAATTCCATGATATGGATTTCCCTGTCCGGTTCGTACTCGGTCATTGTCTAGTTTGGGATCGTTCGGGTATTATGAATACGACATTGCATCGGCGCAATCGGGTTTCGCGCCAGGGGCAGCACGAAGCAGCCAGACCTTGAGCAGCCCGAGGTTTGAGGTTTGCGCCTTTTTGCCTTTGGCGCTCGGGCGAAACTGTATGCCGCCGAAATTCCCAAGCAGACAAATCCGGAGAACAAGACATGGACATTCCCGCGCCCGACCAGCATCAGGAGCTGCGCGAAGCGCTGCGCGATCTTTGCCGCGGCTATCCCGACGAGTATTGGCGCAAGCTAGACTACGCGCGCGAATTTCCGGTGGAGTTCATCGACGCGCTGACCAAGGCCGGCTGGCTGGCCGCGTTGATCCCGCAGGAGTACGGCGGCTCCGGCCTGGGGCTGGCGCAGGCCTCGGTGATCATGGAAGAGATCAATCTTTGCGGCGGAAACTCCGGCACCTGCCATGGCCAGATGTACAACATGGGCACGCTCTTGCGCCACGGCTCGGAAGCGCAGAAGCGCAAGTACCTGCCCAAGATCGCTTCGGGCGAACTGCGGCTGCAGTCCATGGGCGTGACCGAACCGACCACGGGCACCGACACCACCAAGCTCAAGACCACGGCGGTGAGGCAGGGTGATCGCTACGTGGTCAACGGCCAGAAGGTGTGGATCTCGCGCATCCAGCACTCCGACCTGATGATACTGCTGGCGCGCACCACGCCGGTCGCCGAGGTCAAGCGCAAGTCCGAAGGCATGTCGATATTCATCGTCGATCTGCGCGAAGCCATCGGCAAGGGGCTTACGCTGCAGCCGATACGCAACATGGTCAGCCACGATACCTGCGAGTTGTTCTTCGACAATCTGGAGATTCCGGCGCAGAACCTGATCGGCGAGGAGGGCAGGGGATTCAAATACATACTCGACGGCCTGAACGCCGAGCGCATCCTGATTGCGGCCGAATGCATCGGCGATGCCTACTGGTTCGTCAACCGCGCGAGCGCCTACGCCAAGGAGCGGGTGGTGTTCGACCGGCCCATAGGCCAGAACCAGGGCGTGCAGTTCCCGATCGCGGAAGCCTACATGGAGACCGAGGCAGCCAACCTGATGCGCTGGAAGGCCTGCGGCCTGTTCGATCAGCACCTGGCCTGCGGCGCCGAAGCGAACATGGCCAAGCATCTTGCCGCCAAGGCTTCGTTCGAGGCCGCCAATATCTGCCTGCAGACCCACGGCGGCTACGGCTTCGCCTGCGAGTATGACGTCGAGCGAAAATTCCGCGAGACGCGTCTGTACTTGATCGCGCCGATCTCGACCAATCTGATTCTGTCGTACGTCGGCGAGCATGTGCTCGGCCTGCCGCGGTCGTTCTGATTATGGCGAAGCTGAGCGGGCGCACGGCGTTCTTGCAACTCCTGGTCGACGAGGGCGTGAGCCATCTCTTTGGCAACCCGGGCACCACGGAGTTGCCGCTGATGGAAGTGGTGCCCGATTTTCCCGAGTTGAACTATGTGCTCGGGCTGCAGGAAGCCGTGGTGGTGGGGATGGCCGACGGCTACGCGCGCGCCTCCGGTCGGCTCGCCGCCTGCAGCCTGCATGTCGCCCCGGGCTTGGGCAACGCGATGGGCGCCCTCTACAACGCGAAATTCTCCGGGTCGCCGTTGATCGTGACCTGCGGGCAGCAGGAGCAGGGCCACGGCCTGCTCGAACCGCTGCTCTACGCCCCGCTGGTGCCGATCGCGCAGCCCATGGTCAAGTGGGCGGTGGAAGTGACGCGCGCCGAGGACATGCCGCGCATCGTGCGCCGCGCCGCGAAAGTGGCGCTGACCCCGCCTACGGGCCCGGTGTTCATCAGCCTGCCCGGCGACGTGCTCGACGCCGAGGCCGAGCTCGATTTCGGCAAGCCGACCAGGGTGGACGCGCGTGTGCGGCCTTCGGACGAAGCGCTGGCGCAGCTTGCGGCAAAGCTGCTGGCGGCGAAGAATCCGGTGATCCTGGCGGGCCAGGAACTGGCGATACACGACGCTTTCGCCGAAGCGGCCGAACTCGCCGACTTGATCGGCGCCGCGGTGTACCAGCAGCCGATTCATTACTGCGCGCAGTTTCCGAGCGCGCATCCGGCCTATCTGGGGGCGTTGACGCGCAGCCAGAAGCAGGTGCGCGCCGCGCTGGAACCCTACGACCTGATGCTGTGCCTGGGAGCGGACCTGTTGCGCATGTCGGTCTACAGCCCGGTCGCGCCGCTGCCCGCAGGCATGCCGGTGGTGCATATCAGCGAGCGCGACTGGGAGCTGGGCAAGAATTATCCGACCGAAATGGCGCTGCGCGCGAACGTCAAGGAGACGCTGCGCGCCCTGCTGCCGCTTCTGCGCGAGCGGCGCTCGAGCGCCGAAGCGGCAGCAGCCGGCCGGCGCATGGGCGCGCTCAAATCGCGCAACTGGACGGTGCAGCGCGAGCAGGCCCGCGTCGAGGTGATGCGCGCCGCCGGGACGGTGCCGATCGATCCGGGCTACCTGATGCTTTCCATCTGCGAGACGCTGCCGCAGGATGCGATCGTGGTGGAGGAGGCGCTGACCTCGGCTACGGCGCTGCCGGGTTTCCTGCATTTGCGCGATCCCAGGTGCTACTACGGCCTGTCCAGCGGCGGGCTCGGCTTCGGCGTACCCGGCGCGGTAGGCATCAGCCTGGCGCAGCCGGGGCGGCCGGTGGTGGCGATCATCGGCGACGGCAGCATGATGTACGGGGTGCAGGCACTGTGGACCGCGGCGCATCTGAAGCTGCCGCTCACCTATGTCGTCGCCAACAACCGCAGCTACCGCATCCTCAAGGAACGGCTGGTGTCCATGCGCGCCACCGACCGCTTTACCGGCATGGACCTGCGCGATCCGGAAATCGATTACACCGGCCTTGCGCGCTCGCTCGGCGTCGCGGCCGAGCGCGTCACCGATCCGCAGGCGATAGCGCCTGCGCTGCGCGCCGCGCTCGCCGCGGGCGGCCCGCGCCTGATCGAAGTGATGATCGCCGACGGCTTCGGCAGCTGAAAAGGCTCTGCATGCACCGTCTGAAATACTGTCGCAAGCCATCATCGGACTTGCGCGCTGCGCGCGCCAAGCGCGTTTCCCGGACGGATAAAAAACATCCGTCCGCGCAACTTTGCGACTCTGCAACAGCGAGGTGCGCGATTCGAGTCACCGCGTATATAGTTGGAACCCCAGTCCTGTAGTTCGCGGCGTTAGAAGGTCGCTCATATGTCCAAATTCGCCCTGGGCCAGTCGCTCACCCGCATCGAGGATACGGCGCTGTTGCGCGGCGCGGGCTGCTATGCCGACGATGTCGCGCTCGCCGGCGCGGCGCACGCCTGCGTTCTGCGCTCGCCCTACGCGCACGCGAACCTCCTCGGCATCGATACCGCGGCCGCGCGCGCGGCGCCCGGCGTGCTCGCCGTACTGACCGGCGCGGATGCCGCTGCCGACGGTCTGGGCGAAATTCCCTGCCTGGTCCCGGTCACCAATATCGACGGCACGCCGCGCGCCGACACGCCGCGGCCGGTGCTAGCAATGAAACGCGTGCGCCACGTCGGCGACCCGGTGGCGCTGGTGGTGGCCGAGACCCTGGAGCAGGCGAAGGATGCGGCCGAACTGATAGCGGTCGATTACGAGCCGCTGGCGGCGGTCACCGACACGCGCACAGCGGCGATGGCGGGGGCGGCGCGCACCTGGGACCACATCGTCGGCAATCTTTGCTTTGACATCGGCGCCGGGAGCGACAAGGCGGTCGTGGACGCGGCGATCAAAGGCGCCGCGCACCTCACCCGGCTCGAACTCATCAACAACCGCGTCGTCGCGAATCCGATCGAGCCGCGTGCGGCGCTGGCGGATTTCGATGCGGCGAGCGGGCGCTCGACGCTGTACACGCCCAGCCAGGGGCCGCATGTGATTCACGCCCAGCTGACCGAGGCCGTGCTCAGGATCGGCAAGGAACAACTGCGCGTGATATCGGGCAACGTAGGCGGCGCCTTCGGCATGAAGATCTTCCTGCATCCGGAGCAGCCCCTGGTGGTGTGGGCCTCGCGCCGCCTCAGGCGCGCCGTGCGCTGGACCGCCGAGCGCAGCGAAAGCTTCGTCTCCGACGTGCAGGGGCGCGACAACTATTCCATCGCCGAACTGGCGCTGGACGCGAACGGCGGTTTCCTCGCCTTGCGCGTGAGCACCTACGCCAACATGGGCGCCTATCTGTCGAACTACGCGCCCTTCATTCCCCAGCTTGCCGTGCCCATGCTTTCGGGTGTGTACCGGATCCCGGCGATCTACGCCAACATCCGCGGCGTGCTCACCAACACCGTGCCGGTGGACGCCTACCGCGGCGCCGGGCGCCCCGAGGCGATCTACCTGCTCGAGCGCATCATCGACGTGGCGGCGAGCGAACTCGGGCTCGCGCCGGACGAATTGCGCCGGCGCAATTTCGTCAAGCCCGCGGACCTGCCCTATCAGACGCCGGTCGAAAGCTGCTATGACTCGGGCGATTTCGCCGCGGTGATGCAGGGCGCGCTGGAGAAAGCCGACTGGGCGGGCTTTGGCGCACGGCGCGCCGGGGCGAAGCTGCAGGGCAAGCTGCGCGGCATCGGCATGGCCATGTATATCGAGCGTTGCGGCGGCGGCGAGGGCGATACGGTCAGCCTCAAGGTCGATCCTGCGGGCAGCGTCACGCTTTTTTCCGGGATGCAGGACAACGGCCAGGGCCATGCCACGACGTTCGTGCAACTGCTCTCGGACAGGCTCGGTCTGGACGCGAGCCGGATCCGCGTGGTGCAGGGCGACACCGACCTCGTGCCATCGGGGTTGACCGGCGGCTCGCGCTTTCTTGCGATCGGCGGCGTCGCCGCGATGAGCGCCGCGGATGAAGTGATCGATCAGGGCAAGGTCGCTGCGGCGAGCCTGCTCGAGGCGGCGCCGGCCGACATCGAATACCGCGATGGCGAGTACCGCATCGGCGGCACCGACCGCAAGGTGTCGCTATTCGAGGCAGCGCGCGCCGGCGGCGGGCTGCAGGCCACGCACACGCGCACTCCGGAAGCCTACACCTATCCCAACGGCTGCCATGTGTGCGAACTCGAAATCGACGCGGACACGGGCGAAGCGCGCATCCTGCGCTACAGCATCGTCGACGATTTCGGCCGGTCGATCAATCCGCTGCTGCTCGAAGGCCAGGTGCACGGCGGAACGGTGCAGGGCATAGGCCAGGCGCTGCTCGAAATCGCGCACTACGACCCGGAGTCGGGCCAGTTGCTCAGCGGCTCGTTCATGGACTACGCGCTGCCGCGCGCCGACGACGTGTCCTCGTTCGACTGCGGTTTCCGCCATACGCCCGCAACCAGCAATCCGCTCGGCGTGAAGGGCGCGGGCGAGGCCGGCGCGGTGGGCGCACCGCCCGCGGTGATCAATGCCGTCGTCGATGCGCTGCATGCCGCGACCGGGTTGAGGCATATCGACATGCCGGCGACGCGCGAGAAGCTGTGGCGCGCGCTGCGCGCCGCGAAGTATCCCGCTTGAAGCAGCTTCCGGTTTCAGCCGGGTATCGCGGCCGGATCGCGGCCGCCCGGGGCGCTGCCTTTCAGAACAGCAGGCCCTGTGGCAGAGGCACCTGCAGCGCGTAGCGAAATATCGCGTACAGGCCGCCGAGCACGATTGCGCCGACGGCGGTGTAGGTGAGGGCCAGGCGCGGCGTCCAGCGATCGTAGTTGGCGATCACGAGGATCGCGGCGTAGGCGAACAGGCTGGTGGAGAGGAAGCCGAATTTCTCGAACAGGAACGCCCACGCGACGAGCACCGCTATGAGCGCGCCGCGCCGCCAATTCGATCCGGCCGGCGTGGCCGCAGGCGCCTGCGGGCGCAGCAGCGCCATCGCGATGTAGACCGCGGCGCACAGGATCATGACGGCAGCCATGGTGCGCGGGAACACCGAGCCCAGGGGCGAGAACTCGCGCGCGCCCCAGATCGCTAGGACTCCGACGATGATGAATACCGCCGAGCCGGCGATGCCCGGAATATCGCGGCGTGGCGTTTCACTCATTGGCGTTGTCCCTGGCGCGCAGGCGCGCGGTGAACAGGGGGTAGAGCAGTCCGAGCGCAATGAATGCGATGATCCCCAGTGAAATCGGTCGCGTGAAAAATTCCGCCACCGGCTGACCGCGGGCATTGCCGATGAGGTAACCCTGCACGAAGCCCGACTCGGCGATGGTACCGAGGATGAGCCCGAGGACGATGGGCGAGGCGGTGTAGCCGAAACGCCCGGCCACCCAGCCGAAGACGCCGAGGGTCACCATCTGCTGCACTTCGCTCGCGTTGTTGTGCACCGCATAGCTGCCGATTACGGTAAGCAAGGCCACCGACGGGACCAGGGTCGCTTTGGGAATCGCGACTATGGACTTGAACGCGTAACGCCCGATCACCAGTCCGATCGGCAGCATCAGGATGGTGGCGATGAGCAGCCCGTAGATGAAGGTGTAGACGATCTGGCTCTGCGCCCCGAACAGCGTCGGCCCGGTGCGGATGCCCTGCACCAGGAGCGCGCCCAGGATGACGGCGTCCGCGGGCGTACCGGGTATGCCCAGCACCAGCGTCGGGATGAAGCCGCCGCCGACGGTGGCGTTATTGGAGGACTCGGTGGCGATGACGCCGTCAGGCTCTCCTTTGCCGAAGCGGCCCGGATCCTTGGCGACGCGTCGGGCTTCCGAATAGGCGACCAGGGAGGCGATGGAACCGCCGGCGCCGGGCAGGATACCTACCAGCGTGCCGATGACCGAACTTCGCGCCAGGTTGAATTTCGAACGCCACGAGATCGATGCCGCCTCGCGCAGGCGGTAGCCTTTTACCTCCTGCGTCAGTTTGAGATGGGGGTCGGGGGTCGCCACCAGGTCGATGAGCACGGGCACGCAGTACAGGCCGATCAGCGCCGCGACGACGTCGATGCCGCCGAGCAGTTCATTGAAACTGCCGACGTAGCGAATATCGCCGCCCACCTCGGCCACCCCGACGGTTCCGAGCAGCAGCCCGACCGCGCCGCCGACGAAACCCTTGAGCATGCTGCCTTCGGAGAGGCTGGCGATGAGGGTGAGCCCGAATACCGCCAGCCAGAAATACTCGACCGGGCCGAAGGCGAGCGCGAAGCGTGCCAGCGGCGGGGCGAACATCAGCAGAAACATCGCGCCGACGAGGCCGCCGGTCACCGATGCGATGCATGCGAGGGTGATCGCAAGGTCGCCGTCGCCGCGCTTGGCCATCGGGTAGCCGTCGAAGGTGGTGGCTATGGCAGACGGAGTCCCGGGGGTGTTCAGCAGAATCGCCGAATAGGCGCCGCCGTATATGGCACCGGTGTAGATGGCGCCCAGGGCGATCAGCGCCGATTCCGGCCGCATGCCGAAAGTGAACGGTATCAGCACCGCAATCGCCATCGTGGCCGTGAGTCCGGGCAGCGCGCCGATGACGGTTCCGGCGACGACGCCGGCAACGGCAAGCAGAATGTTGAACGGAGCAAGCGCGGCAAGCAGGAACTCGATGCCAGGCATCATGGAAGCCCTAGTTTGGCGGCGCGCACCAACCCGGCAGGGGATCGTGTGCGCCCGGAGGGCGCCGCGGCGCCGCGCGTGGCGGTTCCGCGGCGAGCTGCAGACCTATTTTTTCATGATGCCCATGTCGCGGGCGATGGCCTCGTATTCCTTCTGCCGCTCGGCCATGAACGCAGGCATGTCCGCCAGCCCCACGTCTATCATGGCGAAGCCTTTCTCCTCCATTGATTTGATGAAGGCCGGCTCCTTGTTGATCTTGCCGATCAGGTCGGAAATGGTTTGCTGCAGGGCTTTGGGCGTCGTATTGGGCACGGCGATGCCGCGGTAGGCGCCGCTCACGAGAGCGTAACCTTTTTCCTTGAACGTCGGGCAGTCGGGCAGGGCGGAATGGCGTTTCTCCAGGGCGATCGCGAGGCAGCGCACCTGCGCGCCGAGCTGCGTGCCGACCGTGGAGTAGCTGTACGCGCCGGCAACGTGTTTTCCCAGAAGCGCCGTGTTCGATGCGCCGGTTCCCTTCGCCGGAATGTAGGTCGACTTGATCCCGGCCAGCTTGTCGAAGCGCTGCTGCGCGAGATGGTTGGCCGAATTGGTGCCCGAGCCGCTGAAGGTCAGCGTTCCAGGTGCTTTTTTCGCGGCGGCGACCAGGTCCTCTAGCGACTTGTACGGACTGTCGGCGGCGACGATGATGGCATCGGGCGTGTAGTGGAACCAGTAGACGTTGGCGAGATCCGCCGTCTTGTAGCCCACGTCCTTTTGCAGCGGCTGCAGGACGATGTGCGGCAAATTGGTGCCGATGATGGTGTAACCGTCGCCGGGGGCCGAGTTGATCTGCGACCAGGCGGCGGCACCGCCCGCACCGGCTTTGTACTGGATCGCCACGGTCTGGCCGGTGAGCTTCTTGAAATACGGCTCCTGCAGTCGCGCGGAAATGTCCGACTCGCCGCCGGGACCGAAGGCGATGATGTAGCTGATCGTCTTCTCCGGATAGGCGGCGAATGCGACGCCGGCCGCTATCGCGGTGGCGCCGATGAGACCGGCTGCGACGGATTTGTAGAATCGTTTCATGGGGAGTGCTCCTGGTTGTGGAAATCGCGGAAATCGGGGAATGCGCATACAGCTGCGGGCGGCGCGAACACGGGTCGTCTGGGCCCAGGCACAGCAGCATTTTACAGCAGAATTTTCGCTGCGATTGACGTTGATCAAGCATTGACCACATGCGCGCCGCATGCGGGACACCGTCCGGGGCGCAATCGATATTCATCTGCCGAATCCGGAGTCTTGTATCATTCCCCCGCATATGCATGAACCAAGCGCGCGAGCACCGAACCGGTTCGACCTGCCAGAGTGGGCCGGGGCTTTCGGCGACCTGGGAACGCTGATTCCCTTCGTGGCAGCATACGTGTCTATCCTGAAAATGGATGCCAACGGCCTGCTCGTGGCCTTCGGCGCGGCATTGATCGCGGCCGGTTCTATCTATCGCACTCCGTTCCCGGTGCAGCCGATGAAGGCCATCGGTGCGGCGGCGGTGAGCCAGAGCGCGCTTGCGGCGGGCTTGGGCGCAGCGACCGTGGTCGCAGCGGGATTGACGACCGGGCTCCTGTGGATGGTTCTGGCGGCGAGCGGCCTGGGCAGGCGGGCGGCAGGCTGGGTGCCGCGCGCGGCGCTCCTGGGCGTGGTCATGGGCCTGGGTTTTTCTTTCATGCTCCAGGGAATAGGCATGATGTCCGGCAGTCCCGGGATCGCAGGACTGCTGCTTGCGCTGACGCTGTTCCTGCTCGGCCGCCCGCGGGTGCCGGCGATGCTGGTGCTGCTGGTCTTGGGCGCGATGATCGCGCTGGCCGGCCAGCCGGACCTCGTGCGCGATCTGGGCGCGCTGAAGCCCGAATTCAGACTACCGGGCTTTGCCTGGGGTACCCTGTCCATGAACGATCTGTGGACGGGATTCGTACTGCTGACTTTGCCGCAGCTGCCATTGACATTCGGCAACGCGTACATCGCGATCACCGAAGAAAACAACCGGCTGTTTCCGGACCGGCCGGTCAGCGAACGCGCGGTTGCCTATTCCACCGGCCTGATGAACCTGGGCGCCAGCATGATCGGGGGCATACCCATGTGCCATGGCGCGGGAGGCATGGCGGGGCATGTCCAGTTCGGGGCGCGCACGGGTGGTTCGTCGATCATACTCGGCAGCGTCCTGCTGTGCGCGGGGCTGTTCCTGTCTACGTCGATAGTCACGGTGTTCAGGATGTTTCCGCCCAGCGTCCTCGGCGTCATCCTGTTCATGGCCGGTTTGCAGCTCGCGCTGGGCAGCAGGGACAGCGGCGCGGAAAAAACCGATCGCTTCGTGGTTCTGGCCACGGCGGCGTTTGCGATCTGGAATGTCGGCGCGGCGGTATTGTTCGGAATTCTGCTGCACCACGCGGCGCGGCGCGGCTGGCTGCGCATCTGAAAGCCCCTGGCGGAGCCTGGGTGCAGAATCCGGCGGGCAGGTGCGGATAACGCTAGAGCTTGGTCGCGGTGATGATCTGAAAGTTGCCGAAAAAATAGGTGGTGCGCTCGCAGCTCCAGCCGCCAGCGTTCTCCAGATAGTTGAGCGGGTCGTGCGTGTCCCACAGCGCCAGACCCAGCGGTTCGAACACCTTGAAGTAAGTCCAGCTGAGCGCGCGCAGCACCCATAGCTGCGGCCGGTGAAATTCCGCGAGGAACAGCTTGCCTCCGGGGGCGAGCATGCGACCCGCCTCGTCCAGGGTCTGGCCTTTCAGATGGTGCGGCAGTTCGTGCAGCAGAAAGAATATGACGTTGGCGGCGACGCCGTCGTCTTTCAGTTTCATCGATGTGGCGTTGTCTTCGACATATTCCACCTTGCCGCCGTACTCGCGCAGCTTGCTTTTCGCATGTACGAGTTCGTTCTGGATGATGTCGGCGATGAGCACGCGCTCGGCGCCGGACTCGATCGAAGCTTTCACCACGCGCGGAATCACGTTCCCGAACGCGCAGGAAGTGATCAGCACCTTGCGGTTTTTCAGATCCATCCGCTTGAGTTCGGAAACGATTTTCGAAACCAGGTGGTGATACTGAAACAGCAGTATGGCCGAAATGATGGGTTGAAAATCGACCAGTTTGATCAGTCGCATGTTCGAATAGATCGGATACACGTGCGATTTCTCGCCCTGCGAACCCGGCGACAATCCGCGCATTACCAGCGCGCCCCGAGTCACCACGAAGAAAAACACGCCTGTAGACGCCAGTAGAACAAATACGGCAAAAACACTGCTAATCACCCAGCCGTTCATCGCGTTTCCTTAAAACAATGTGGACCTGTGCTCACGCCCGCTAGTATCGCGGCTTTTTACCAGCCCATCAAGCCGGAATTCGGTCAGCCGCTATGTTGGCGGACCAGGCGTCTTTGCGTTTTGATGTACATCAAGTCCGAAACGTTGCCTGAAATCGACTTTGACAAGATCGCCGGGCGGCGGGGTCCGGATTGCCCGGTGCGCTCATGCGGGCGAATTCTTCCCAATCCGGCCGCCACCCGGGCCCTCAATACCGTTACCATTGGAGCCTGTGCGAAACGAGGGGGATCGGCCCCCTCCTGCCCCCTGATGCAGCGGCTGATTCGGCCATTCAGCCGCAGCCACTGCACCGGTTGCGAACTAAGGAGATTCTATGTCAGGGTCAGACAAAACCACCCCATCCCCGACCGAAATCAAGCTGCATCAGAAATCACGCGTGCTGGAAATCTCGTTCGACGACGCCCAGTGCTTTACCCTGCCATTCGAGTTTCTGCGCGTTTATTCGCCTTCGGCGGAGGTGCGCGGCCATGGCCCGGGACAGGAAGTCCTGCAGGTCGGCAAGCAGAATGTGGAGATCACCCAAATCGAGCCGGTGGGCTCTTACGCGGTGCAACTGACGTTTTCCGACGGGCACGACAGCGGGCTTTATTCCTGGGATTATCTGTACCGGCTCGGCGCAAATCAGGACTCGATGTGGAAGCACTACCTGGAGCGCATGCAGGAGGCAGGTGCAAGCCGCGTCGCGGCCACGGGCGAGTACGCACAACGCCCCAAGTCGAAGTAGGCGCGCATGGATAGCGGCGGTGATTCCCGTCTGATCGAAGGCGCCGGGGCGGAGACGCGCGCGACCGGCCGCTTCGAGGTCGTGCTGATCAATCCGTATGAGCTGGGCCGCCAGCCCTTCGCCCTGGCCGAGCCTGCGGCATGGCTGCAACGCGACGGATTCGAGGTTCGCTGCATCGATCTTTCGCTGCAGCAACTCGATCCGGCCCAGCTTGCAGGCGCGCAGCTGGTGGCCGTGTATGTCGGCATGCACACCGCGACGCGCATTGCGGTCGAAGCGCTTCCGCGCATCCGCGCGCTGGCGCCGCGGGCGCATTTGTGCGTGTACGGGCTGTACGCGCCGATGAACCAGCAATTGCTGCGCGCATTGGGCGCGAAAACCATACTGGGTGGAGAAGTCGAACCGGCGCTGGCCGGCCTGGCGCGGCGGCTGCGCGCGGGAGAGGACTGCGATACGCAGGCCGGGCCGGTGGTGAATCTGGCCAGAATCGAATTTCTCACCCCCGAGCGCTCGGGTCTGCCCGAACTCGCACGCTACGCCCATTTGGTCCTGCCCGACGGCAGCAGGAAACGCCTGGGCTTCATCGAGGCCAGCCGGGGCTGCAAGCACTTGTGCCGCCATTGTCCGGTGGTGCCGGTCTATCAGGGCAAGTTCCGCGTCGTGCCGGTGCCGGTGGTGATGGCGGATATCGCGCAGCAGGTCGCGGCCGGCGCGGCGCACATATCGTTCGGCGATGCGGATTTCTTCAATGGCAGCACGCATGCCATGAAAGTGCTGGCGGCCATGCACGCGCAATTTCCCGGCCTGAGTTTCGATGCCACGATCAAGATCCAGCACATCATTGCTCACGCCGAATTGCTGCCCGCGCTCAAGGCGGCGGGCTGCCTGTTCATCACTTCGGCGGTCGAATCGGTGGATGCGCAGGTGTTGCAGCACCTCGCCAAGAACCATACGCCGGCCGACTTCGAGCACGCGCTGCGGCTGTGCCGCGATGCCGGCATCGCCATGGCGCCGACCTTTGTGCCGTTCACGCCGTGGACCAGTCTGGAGGGCTACCTCGAGCTGCTGCGCACGCTGTTGCGCCTCGGTCTGGCGGAGGCGGTGCCGCCGATTCAGCTTTGCATACGCCTGCTCGTGCCCGAAGGCTCCTGGCTGCTGCGCTTGCCGGGATTCGGCGAAATGATCGAAGCCTTCGATCCGAAGTTGCTGGGCTATCCGTGGCGGCACGCCGATGCGCGCGTGGACACGCTGCAACGGGAGCTGCAGGCGCTGGCCGCGCAAGGCGATCGCGACAATCTGCCGCGCAGCCGGATATTTTCGCAGATGTGGGGGCTCGCCCACGATGCGCTGGGCCTGCGCGCGCCGTTCCTGACAGCGGCGGATTTCGGCGCACCCGTTGCGCACCTGTCCGAGCCCTGGTATTGCTGCGCGGAACCCACCGAACAGCAATTGCAGAGTTTCTGAGGCTGCCGCCGTGAAGCGCGTGCTGCTGCTGCTGCCCACCACCGGTTACCGCAACGAGGATTTTCTTGCCGCGGCCAGGCGTCTGGACGTCGAAGTCATCAGCGTCGCGAACTACTGCCACCAACTTGCGCCCTCCTGGGGCATGAGTCCGATACGTTCGGTTCCGTTCGACCAGCCGGTGGCCGCGCTGAAACAATTGCAGTCCGCGCTCGGGCGCAAGCCGGACGCGGTGCTGGCAGTGGACGACAGCGGCCTGGACCTGGCGGCCTTGTTATGCGAATACCTCTACCTCCCGGGCAATTCTCCCGAGGCGGTGCGGCGCACGCGCGACAAACTGGCGTTCAGGGACCTGCTGCAGGGCGCCGGCCTGCACTACCCGGATTTCATTCGCCTGGCCAACGATGCACAGACCCGGTCGCTGCCGCCGCCGCTGCGCTTTCCGGTGGTGGTCAAGGCGCGCCGCCTCAGCGCCAGTCGCGGCGTGATCCGCGCCGATACGCGCCAGGCATACGCGCGCGCCGTGCAATGGGTGCGCGGCATCCAGGCCAAAGCCGACCGCGACGCGGCCGCGCTGGGCGTGATCGTGGAGAACTTCATCCCCGGCAGCGAACATGCGCTCGAAGGACTGTTGCGCAATGGACGCCTGCAGGTGCTGGCGCTGATCGACAAGCCCGATCCGCTGGACGGCCCCTATTTCGAGGAAACGATGTACGTCACGCCATCGCGCCTGGCATCGGAGCGCCAGGCGCAGATCGCGCAGACGGTACAGCGCGCCTGCACCCTGGCAGGACTGGAAAGCGGCCCCGTACACGCGGAAATGCGTGTAAATGAACAAGGTGTATGGCTGCTCGAAATCGCTGCGCGTTCCATCGGCGGCCTGTGCGGCAGGATGCTGCATCCGGTACTGGGCATGAGTCTGGAGGAATTGATCCTGCGCGATGCGCTGAACCTCCCTGCGCCCGCGCCGGGGGGTAGTGCCGCGAACGGCGTGATGATGATCCCGATTCCGCGGCAGGGCATTTTTCAGGGCGTGCGCGGGCGCGAAACTGCGCTCGCGCTCGCCGGCATCAGCGACATCCGCATCAGCGCCATTGCGGGCCAGCTGATTTCGGCGCCACCGGAGGGCGCGGGCTACCTGGGATTCATTTTCGCGCAGGGGGCCAGACCCGACGAGGTCGAGTCCAGCTTGCGCCGCGCGCTGCAGGCGCTGGAGTTCGACATACAGACGGAAATTCCGCTGAGCGAACTGCGGATCTGAGAGCCGAATTCAATAATTGCAGTGAACTCCCGGCCTGGCGCTCGTTGTCGCCGATTACCAGTAGCGCATCGCGCCGCGGTATAGCGTGCCCAGGTCGCTTTCGCTGATGTCGCGCGGCGCGTTGGTCAGCAGGCGTTGCTGTGCCCAGGCGCCCTTGGTGAGGCCGGCAACGTCGGCTTCGCCGTAGCCCACGCCGCTTACGCCATTGGGGATGCCGGTGGCTTTCATCATCTTGATCAGCTGCGCGGAGACAATTTCGGCTGCGTCCGCGGCAGTTGCGCCCTTGGTTTCGGCGCCGAGGCAGGCTGCGCCGTGGATATGACGCTCGGGGCAGGCGCTCGCGGTGAAACGGAACACCGAAGGCGCGTTGACGATCACGCTCATGCCGTGCGGCACCATCGGTTCTTCCTGCGGGTAGCCCTCGGGCCGGAAGTCGCGCACCAGCCCCGCCACCGAGTAGGCCATGCCGTGGGGCACGTGCACCCCGGAGTTGCCGAAGGCGATGCCCGCGAGGGTGGCTGCATACATCATCTCGTCGCGCGCTTCGTGGTCGCTCGCGTCATTCACCGCGCGCTCGAGGTACTGGCCCAGACGTTTCAGTGCCGCTACACAGCCAAGGTCGCTCCAGGGGTTGGCCCCCTGGCTCATCGGGCGCAGCGAGGGCGATTTCGAAGCGGCGCGGCGCGTATACGGTCTGGCGGTATAGGATTCGAGCGCATGCGAAAGCACGTCGAAGCCGCTCGCCGCGACGACGTTCTTGGGCAGCGTATAGGTGGCGGCCGGGTCGATCAGCGCGAGCGACGGCTTGAGGCGCCTGGAGGCGATGCCGGTTTTGACCTGCATCGCCAGCAGGTCGAAAATGGTGATGCCGGTGCACTCCGAGCCGGTGCCGCAGGTGGTGGGGCAGGCGATATGCGGTTTGAGCGGGCCGGGCACGGGCTTGCCCGCGCCTATGGGTGCGTTGACGTAGTCGAGAAAGTCCGCCGGCCAGGTGGCGTAGAGGTTGGCCGCCTTACAGGTGTCGATGACCGAACCCCCGCCCACGGAAACATAGCCGTCGAATTTGCCCTCCGCGGCGAATCTCGCCGCGGCGATGAAGGACTGGTCGGTCGGTTCGACCTTGACCTCGTCGTATATCGCCACATCCACGCCCGACGCCCTGAGCGCATCGCGCACCTGGGCCACGTAGGGCAGGCCGGCCAGCCGCTGGTCGGTGAACAGCGCGACCCGGCTCATGCCCAGGTGCCTGGCGTGTTCGCCGGCCTCCTTGAGCACGCCGTGGCCGAAGCTGATGCTGGAAATGTCGACGGCAAATACGCTTTCCCCACCCTCGGCCGTGACGTAGTAGTTGTGACAACAGGACATGCGGGCTCCTATCTCGATTCAAGGTTCATAAGGTCCTGCGAGCCAGTATCTTGAGCGCCTGCGCGCTTGTCAAGCGGATACGCAGCGACGGCGATGCGCGCTTTCGCACCCTGGTCTGCACGCAACGGCCACTGCAAGTGGCGGCCGTCTTGACAAGCGTGGCAACTGTCAACATACTCGATTCCAGTCTGCTGAATTTGCGTTCATTCGTATTGGTCACCACCCGTGGTATCACCGTAATCTTTGCGGAGCCTGCACCCATGCGCACCTTCCTGAGCTCGCTGTTCACCCTCACTCTGCTCGCCGGCATCAGCACTGCGGCGGCCCCGGTACACGCACAGGGCGCCCCGATCAAGATCGGCGCCATCCTTCCCCTCACGGGATCGGGGGCTTCCTACGGCGTGTGGATGAAAGGCGGCGCCGAGATGGCGGCCGAGGACATCAACGCGGCCGGCGGCATCGCCGGGCACAAGCTCGAGGTGATCTACGAAGACCATGCCGCCGACGCATCGAAAGCGGTCAACGCGATGCGGCGCCTGGTGGAGGTCGAGAAGATACCGTTCAGCATGACTTCGTATTCGTCACCCACGCTGGCGATCCAGCCGATCGCGGCGCAGAACAAGGTGGTGATCATGAACGGCGGCGGGCAGTCCGACAGTCTCGCGGGCAAGGACTATCTCTACAACAACATCCCGGTGGTATCGAACGAAGTCGGGGTCATCGCCGAGTGGCTGGCAAAGGACAAGAAGCTCACCAAGGCGGTGCTGATCGTCGCCAACGACGAAGCCGGCCGCAATTCAGCCCAGACTTTCCGCGACAAATTCGGCGCTGCCGGAGGCCAGGTGCTCGCCGAGGAGCGGGTGGCGCTGGACGCCACCGATTTTCGCGCGCAGCTCGCCAAGCTCAAAGCCCGCGGCGGCGACCTCCTGTACATTTCGTCCTACGGCCGCAACGTCTCCATCATCGCGGACCAGGCGCGCGAACTCGGCATCAGCGTCCCGATGGCGGGAACTTCCTGGGTATTGGTTCCGGAGACCTTCAAGTCCAAGGGCGCC
Source organism: Burkholderiales bacterium (assembly GCA_014860355.1). Classification (GTDB taxonomy): domain Bacteria; phylum Pseudomonadota; class Gammaproteobacteria; order Burkholderiales; family SG8-39; genus 2-12-FULL-64-23. Next base: position 24,012 of record JACZJV010000110.1, read on the forward strand.
GAAGGCCTGCTGGTGACCAAGCTGCCCTACGATCCGAACTCCGCGTTCGCGAAGAAATTCAAGGACAAGTACAAGACCAATGCAGGTTTCTTCGCGGTGCAGTACTACAGCGCCACGATGATTTTCGCCAAAGCCGCCGAGGAAGCCATGAAGAAAAACGCCGGCGCGCTGACGGGCGAGGGCGTAAAGAACGCGATCGAGTCGATCCGCGCCTTCGACACGCTCTCGGGCAAACTCGTGTTCCAGTCCAACCACGGTGCGGTGATGGACATCGAAGCGGGAACCTTGAAGGGCGGCAAGGTCGAGGTCGAGAAGACCATCAAGGCCGCCCCTTAAGCCTGCGCACGCCGTCGCAGCGGGCCGGCCTTGGATCTTTTCCTCCAGCTCGCCGCAACCGGCCTGGTCGTAGCCAGCCTGTACGTCCTGTGCGCGATAGGCTGGGGGCTGATCTACGGCACTACGCTGCACTTTCACGTCGCGCACGGGGCGGTGTTCACGCTCGCCGCCTACTACGCCTACGCGGCGCAGAAGTACCTGCACCTGCCGCTGGCCATCGCCGTAATCGCGGCCATCGCCGCGGCCGCGCTCTCCGGGATGCTGATCGATCTCTTGGTCTACCAGCCGCTGGAGCGCCGCGGCGCGATCCGCACCACCTTGTTTATCGCGTCGCTGGGCCTGCTGACGCTGATCGAGAACCTGCTCGCAATCCTGTTCACGCCGGACCCCCTGCGCATGGACGTGGGCTGGCTAGCCGACGCGGTGCAGCTTGGGCCGGTGTTCCTTACCCGGCTGCATCTGCTGAGCGTGGCGACCGCCATCCTCGGATTCCTGGCACTGATGGCCTTCCTCAAGTATTCACTGTGGGGCCAGGCGATCCGCGCAGTCTCCTCCTCGCCCGAAATGGCGCGCACCGTGGGCATCGACTTGAAACGCGTGCATCTGCTGACCTATGCCGTGGGCTCCGCCATTTCCGCGCCGGCCGGGATCCTGCTGGCGATGGATGTCGGGGCGGAGCCCTACCGCGGCACCACCTTCGTGCTGCTCGCTTCGGTGGCGGTCATCATGGGCGGGATCGGCTCCATACCGGGGGCGGCCCTGGGTGCAGTGTTCCTTGCGCTGCTCGAGAATCTCGGTGTGTGGAAAATCCCCTCGGAGTGGCAGTCGACCATCTCCTTCGGCGTGTTCCTGGTATTCATCGTAGTGCGTCCGCGCGGATTCTACGGCCGCAAGATCCAGTCCGCGGAAATCTGACCCGGGGATGAAGCCGAAATGACCGCTTACCTTTCGCACTTTCTGGTCATGGTCGCGATCTACTCGATCCTGGCCTTGTCGCTGAACCTGCTGATCGGCTACTCCGGCATATTTTCGCTCGCGCATGCGGCGATCTACGGCATCGGCGCCTACGCTTCCGCGCTCGCCGCGCTCAAGCTCGGGCTGGGTTTCTGGGGCGGCATGGTGGTCGCCGCGAGCGTGGGCGCGTTCGCCTCCGCTTTGGTGGCGATTCCGTCGCTGCGCGTCGCGGGCGACTATTACGTGGTGGCCTCATTCGGCCTGCAGGTGGTGGTGCTTGCCATATTCATGAACTGGACCGACCTTACCAACGGCCACGCCGGCTTGCCCGGAATTCCGCGGCCCAAGCTGTTCGGCTGGGTCATCGACCAGCCGTTCAAGTACGTGTTTCTCGCTGCGGGCTTTGCCCTTGCCACCTGGGCGATCTGTCGGCGCCTGACCAATTCGGCGTTCGGGCGCGTGCTGCAGGCGATACGCGACGACGAGATCGCCGCACAGGCCATGGGCAAGAACGTGGTGCTGGTGAAAATCGTGGTCGCCTGCATCTCGTCGGCGCTAGGCGCGACCGCGGGCAGCCTGTACGCCCACTACATCACCTACATCAACCCCTCGAGCTTCTCGCTGCACGAATCGATATTCATCGCCACGCTGGTGATACTCGGCGGAAGCGAACGCCTGTCGGGCCCTGTCGTCGGGGCCTTCCTGCTGCTCGCGATCCCCGAAGTGCTGAAATTCCTCGCCATCCCGGACACGATTGCGGCGCCGATGCGGCAGATCATCTACGGCGGCCTGCTGATCGTGTTCATGCTGGTGCGTCCGGAAGGCATACTCGGGCGCGCCCGTCATGGCCGCTGAACCCTCGATCCTGAGCGTCGAGGGCGTATCCCGCTCCTTCGGCGGAATCCAGGCCGTGGACAATTGCAGCTTCGAGGTGCCGCCGGGGCGGATCACCGGCCTGATCGGACCCAATGGCGCGGGCAAGACGACGGTGTTCAACCTCATAACGGGTTTTCTCGGCGCGCACCGGGGTTCGATCCGGCTGCAGGGCAGGGAGATACTCGGCCTGTCGCCGCACCGGGTGGAGCGCCTCGGCGTGGTACGCACCTTCCAGCACCTGCGGCTATGGGGCAAAATGAGCGTGCTCGAAAACGTGCTGCTCGGCTGCGCGACGGCAGCGGGCGAGAACGTATTCAGCCTGTTTCTGCGCGCGGGCGCCGTTCGCGCCGAAGAGCAGCGCGCGCGTGAACGCGCGATGGAGGTGCTGCGCTTCTTCGAACTGACGGATCGTGCACTCGCGCTTGCCGAGGATCTTGCCTACCCCGAGCAGAAGCTGCTATCGATGGCGCGCATTTTCGCCACCGACGCGCCGGTCCTGCTGCTCGACGAACCGACCTCCGGGCTGGACAGCGAGTCACTGGGCAGGATCGTTCCGCTGGTGCGCCGGCTGGTCGATCACGGCAAGACCGTTCTGCTGATCGAACACAATATGGAGCTGATCTCCGAACTCGCGGACCAGGTGGTCTTTCTCCACCAGGGCCGCGTACTTGCCGCGGGTCCGCCGGCCGAGATTACGCGCGACCCGGCGCTGACCGAAATCTATTTCGGCGTCTGACCATGGCCGAGGTTCTGCTCGAAGTCGAAGCGATCGAATCCGGATACGGCAAGAAAACCGTGCTGCAGGGCGTGAGCCTGCGCGTGCACGAGAGCGAGGTGGTGACCGTGCTCGGGCACAACGGCGCCGGCAAATCCACCACGCTCAGGACCATACTCGGCCTGCTGCCCGCGCGCGCGGGCCAGGTGCGATTCGCCGGTGAGCCCTGGGCCAACGGCAATCCGGTCGAAAACGTCCGGCGCGGCATGGCGCTGGTACCCCAGGGCCGCGGCGTGTTTCCCGATCTCACCGTGATCGAGAACCTGATGCTCGGGGCGTACACGCAGCGCGACACGCAATCGAACGCGACCAGGCTGCGCGAGGTGATCGAGCTGTTCCCGATGCTCGCGGAGCGCCGCGCGCAACGTGCCGGGACGCTCTCGGGCGGCCAGCAGCAGATGGTGGCCGTAGGCATGGCGCTGATGCCGCGGCCCCGGCTGATGATGATGGATGAACCTTCGATAGGGCTGGCGCCGGTGCTGGTACAGCGCGTGCTCGAGACCGCACGGCAGATCAATCGCCGCTTCGGCACCGCCATCATCCTGGTGGAGCAGAACATCAAGACCGCCCTGGGCGTGGCCGAGCGCGCGTACGTGATGAAGTCCGGGCGCGTGATCCTCGAGAAGCCCGCGGCCGAGCTGCTCGCCGCGCAGGATACCTGGTGGGAGTTGTACTAGGCTGCGATTCGCGCCGGCTAATGCGAGCGAGCGTCCTTGGCGGAGTCTGCGATGTATCGGGCAATGTCGCGGACTATCCGCGCGTTGTCAAAGCGCGGCTGCCAGCCGGTTGCCAGCGATTCCTCGATTCCAAGCACATGGGGCTGCGCCAGCATCAGCAGTTGCTCGCGTGCGAGGATGCGATAGCCGCTCAGGGCAGAGAGCGCACGCACCGGCGCCAGCGGGAGGTGGATTCTGCGTACCGCCCCCAGGGCGAGCTCGGCGCTGATCTCGTCTATCCATTGCTCGATCGAAAGCGGATCGGGCGCGGCGGCGTTGAACAGCCCACTCGCCCCGCTCTCGATTACGCAGGCGATCAGGGAAGCTACATCCTTGACATGGACCATGCTGGTCTTGTGGCGTCCGCTGCCTGGGAACGCCACCACACCCAGACTTTGCATCATGTTCACGAAAGACCTGAACAGGCCTTCGCGTCCCACGCCCCCGATGATGCAGGGAATGATCGTCGCCTTGCTGTTGGGCAGGGCATCGACCCAGGCCTGGGCGGCGAGTTTCGAGCGGCTATAGACGCCCTGCCCCTGCATCGGGCTGCCCGTGCTGTAGACGGGGGAGCCGTCCTGTGCGTACATCATGCTCGTGCCGACATTCACGAAGCGCGTGGACAGGCCCGAATATCTTGCGCACAGCTGCCTAGTTGCCTCCACGTTATTGTGCTGGAAGTAGGCTTGCCGCCGTATCCAGGGCATATCCCGGGACACGTACTGGACCGCGGCCGCGTGTACCACTGCGTCCGCGTCGGGTAGCGTCGCGCAGAACGCGGTGTCCGCCAGGTCTCCGACATGGTCAACCCGACCCCGGCAGTCGGTGGTGAGCACTTCATGCCCCCTTGATGCGAGTTCGACCAGGCACGCGCGCGCCAGAAATCCGGCAGCGCCGGTAAGCAGGATTTTCATGGACTAGCCAGCGGGATCGGTAGAGGCGCGCGCATTGCAGCTGCCGCGAATCAGAGTTCGAATCCGGCTTTGGCGCGCAGCACTTGCGAGGCTGCGCCGCACAGAAGCGCGACAAAACGCCGCGCCGCTTCGGGGTTGGCGGCAGCGGTGCATACCCCGGCGGAATACACGGTTGCGAGTTCGAATTCCCGCGGCAGCAGCCCGGCCAGCGCCACGCCCGGGGTATTGTTGATTTCAGTGACCTGGGTGCATCCCAGCAGGCGCGCGCCCCGGGCCTGCGCCAGTTCGTGCATCGCGGTGGCGCCGTTGGGATAGGTCTTGAGCCGGGGCTCGACTTCGCCGCGGATGCCGAGGCGGTCCAGCACGCCGGCGAAATGGATGCCCGCGGTCGCTTTTTGCGGATCGGGGAAGAAAATGCCCCCCGCGGCGAGCAGCGTGCGGCGCAGCGCAGCCGCGCTGGCGATGTCGGGCGGGGGCTCGCCCGCGCGCACGGCGACGCCGGTGCGCACGCGGCCAAGGTCGGCACAGCTGTCCGCCAGAACCTGTCCGTCCGCGGCTAGTTCCGCGATCAAGGCCTGGGTCAGAATCACCAAATCGGCAGGGGCGCCGGAGAGCAGCTTGGCCTTCATCGCGCCGACCGCGCTGAAAGTGCAGGCCAGTTCGTAGCCTGTTTCGGCACGGAAATCGCCGGCCAGTCCGTTGACCACGCTTTGCGCGGCGCCACCACTCAGTATGTCGAGTTGCATCTAACTTCCTTCTCGGTGAAAAATCATGTTGCAGCAGCGACGATACGCTCTGCCGTAATCGGCAGGTCGCGCACGCGTACGCCCAGCGCGTCGAACACCGCATTGGCGATGGCGGCCGCCGTGGGGCCCTGCGCGGCTTCCCCCGCGCCCAAAGCAGGCTCCTGCGGCCGTATCAGCAATTCCACCTCGACTGCCGGAACTTCGGAAAAACGCAAAATCGGATAAGTGTCCCAGCTGTCGCTGGTGATGCGCCTGCGATCGAAACGCACCTGTTCCTTCAAGGTCCAGCTCACCGCCTGGATTGCGCCGCCTTCGATCTGGTTCGCCACGCCGTCCGGATTGATCGCCAACCCCACGTCGACCGCGATCACCAGCCGTTCTACGCGGATCTCGCGACCGGCCTCGATCTCGGCGATGACGGCGCACCAGGCGCCGCTGCCCTTGTAGCGCGCAAAACCGACGCCGTGGCCGCGGCCTTCGCGCCTGATCCATCCCTGCCAGTTGGCGCGCTTGGCGACCGCCTCGAGCACTGCGCGCGCGCGCGGCTCGGACAGTAGGCGCAGGCGCAACGCGAGCGGATCCTCGCGGCGTTCGGCGGCAAGCTCGTCGAGAAAGGATTCGGCTGCGAACACGTTGGCGTACGCGCCCAGCGATCGCAGTGCCGAGCTGCGGATCGGCATGGCGAGCAGCCGGTGGCTGACTATGCGCCACGACGGGAAATCGTATCCGGGGACAGCGTTGCGCTCGGCGCCGCCGCCCGCGGCCGCGGGCGGATTGATCGAGATCACCCGTTCGAACGGCTGCGCCAGGTGCGCTGCCGCGAGCAGCGCCGGCGTCCTGGCGCGGCCAGGGCGGCTGCTGTGGCCGTTGCTCCAGATTTCATGGCGCCATGCAAGGACCGATCCGGTCGCGTCGAGGTCGGCTGCGATTTCCACTGTCATTGCAGGGCCGAAGGGCGCCCAGGCAAGTTCATCGGCGCGCGTCCACTGCAGCCGCACCGGACGCCCGGCGGCCGCGCGCGCCAGCAGGGCCGCGTCGAAGGCGACGTCGTCCGCGCCGTTGTGCCCATAGCAACCGGCGCCTTCCACATGCTCTACGACGATGCTCTCGAGCGGCACGGACAGAGCCAGTGCGAGGTCCGCGCGCAGGTTGTAGATGCCCTGGCTATGGCTCCAGATGTGCAGTCGTCCGGCATCCCATTGCGCCAGCGCACAGGAGGGCGCGATCGAGGCGTGGGCGAGATAAGGGCGGGTATAGCGGGCGCGACGGGTCAGCGCCGCGCCCTCCGCAGTGCCGAGTCCACGTTCGGAGATGAGCTGCGATTCCGCGGGTTGGGCTTTCAGCCAGTCGTCCAGCTTGGCAGCTTCAGGCAGGGTATCGGACTCTTTCCACGAAGCGGCCGGGCGCAGCTTTTCGAGTGCCAGCAGTGCAGTTTCCTCGCGCTTGGCCAGCACGCCGACGAAGCTGCCGTCGCGCACTACGGCGACCACGCCCGGGAGCGCGCGTGCGGCTGTCTCGTCGAGCGAGACGAGTAGCGCCGCAGGCGAGGGCGGCCGCAACACCCGTGCGTGCAGCATGCCGGGCAATTCGAGGTCGTGCACGAAGCGCGGCAGGCCGAATACTTTTTGCGCAAGGTCGAGGCGCGGCGCGGGCGTGCCAACCAGCTTGTGTCGCGCAGCGCTTTTCGGAGCGACGTTCGCCGTTGCATCGCGTTCGAGCAGGGCGTCGTCCGCAAGTTCGGCATAGCTGGTGCGCGTGCCGCTGGTGGTGAGGATTTCGCCGTCCGCGACGTTCAGGGCCGAGGCCGGCACGCCCAGCCGGAGGCCCGCGGCCTCGAGGTAGATCGCGCGCGCCTCGGCGCAGGCGTAGCGCAGCGCAGTGCCCGATTCCTGCGTGGAGAGGCTGCCGGAGGTCACGCCTTCGTTCGGACTGGATGCGGTGCTTGCCGGCGCCATGCGTATGCGTTCGATCGCCACATCCAGTTCCTCGGCGGCGATCTGCGCCAGCGCCGTCGCAATGCCCTGGCCGAGTTCGACCTTGCCCGAACGCACTTCGATAGCGCCCTCGGGCAGGATGCGCAGCCACTGCGACAGGCGCCGGTTCAGCTGCAGGCTGCCTGGCAGGCGCGGCAGATTTCCGTCCCCGCCGGTCGCAAGACGGTAGGCGAGATTCACGTCTTCGCTCCCTCCCGCGCCGCGCGCAGCACCGCGCGCACGATGCGGTTGTGCGAACCGCAGCGGCACAGATTCTCATCGAGCGCGGCGCGCACTTCCGCTTCGTTCGGCAGCGGCGTGCGCCTAAGCAGCGCCGCGGCGCTGATCAGGATGCCCGGCAGGCAGTAGCCGCACTGTCCGGCCTGCTCGGCGATCAACGCGTTTTGCAGCGGGTGCGGATGCGCCGCATCGCCCAGCCCTTCGACGGTGGTGACGCGCTTGCCCAGCGCCGCCCACAGCGGCGTATCGCAGGAGGCTACGGCCCGGCCGTCGATCAGCACCCTGCAGGCGCCGCACTCGCCGGTGCCGCAGCCGAAGTGTGCCGCCTTAAACCCGAGTTGATTGCGCAGCACATACAGCAGCGGCGTATCCTCGGCGGCGTCGACTTCGTATTCGTTTCCGTTGACGCTCAGCCGTACAGCCGCGGCGGCGCCGCCGGCGTTTGCGCCCATCGCTTCAGTCGACTTTGGCGCCGGAGATCTTTACCACCTTCGCCCATTTGGCGATGTCTTCGCGCAGGTACTGGCCGAATTCGTCAGTGCTCATGCTCATCGGCGCCGCGCCCTGCTTGGCCCACGCGTCTTTCACTTCGGTGCTGTTCACGATTTTCTTGATTTCGGCGTTCAGGCGCTCGACGATGGGCTTGGGTGTGCCGGCCGGCGCCATGACGCCCAGCCAGATGACCGCCTCGTAGCCGGGCACGCCGGCTTCGGATACCGTGGGCACGTCCGCAAGCACCGGCGAGCGCGTCTTGCCCGTGGTGCCCAGCGCTTTCACCTTCCCCGCGCGCACATTGGGAGCCATGGTCGTAATGGCATCGAACATCATCTGCACCTGACCGCCGAGGACGTCGGTGCGCGCGCCCGAGCTGCCCTTGTAGGGGACGTGCACGATGTCCAGGCCCGCCATCGCCTTGAACAGTTCGCCGGCCATGTGATAAGGCGTGCCCGGGCCCGAGGAAGCATAGTTGAGTTCATGCGGTTTGGCCTTGGCAAGCGCAATGAACTCCTTGAGCGTGTTTGCCGGGACCGAGGGGTGCACGACCAGCACCAGGTCCGAATAGTTCACCGGGGCGACCGGCGCGAAATCGCGCAGCAGCTGGAACGGCTTGTTCGAGATCAGCGATTCGTTGACGGTGTGCGTGTTGGACATCATCAGCAGCGTATAGCCGTCCGGATCGGATTTCGCCACCGCGTCGGTGCCGATTATCGAGCCGCCGCCGGGACGGTCCTCGATCACGAAGGGCTGGCCGAGCGCTTTTTGCAGGTGCTGCCCGAGGAAGCGCGCGTAAATATCCGCGGGGCCGCCGGCGGCGAAGGGCACGATAATGCGCACCGGTTTGCCGGGGTAGCTTTGCGCGCCCGCGGGCAGCGCCGCAGCAGCGAACAGGATGAGTGCGAATAGACTTCTTGCCAAATCTGCCATGGATGCTTCCTCCGCTGATGAGCCTGCGCTTGCGCGTGCCAGGCCGCGCCATGCGGCGCGGTCCGGCTTTGTAGCATACGCGCTTGCCGCTCGTCCAGCGCGTTGGCGTGGCCGCGATTTCTTGCGCGTACAATGGTAGCGTGACGCATATCGAATCCCCGGACCGCTGCGGGGCGAAGAGCTGCTCGCAACCGTGGCGAAGACATTGAAATTTTCCACAGCTTAGGAGCAAACCCATGAGCGCCACCCAGATGGTCGACCCGCACGATGTCGTGATGACCGGCGAAAACTCGTTCATCCGCCTTTCAAACGATGGAGGCAAGACCATGGCAGACCGCGTCAGCCACTGGCGCGTGCTGTGGTCGCCCGCGGGCCAGGGGCACGCACTGTTTATCGAAAGTCCGCTTACGGGCAAGGGACCGCGCGTCTATACCGATAACGCCGGTGTCGCGCGCTTTCTCCAGCGCACCATCGAAGTACTGCTGTATAAGGACTTCGCCGCCGAGTCGCTGCCTCTGATCGACGCCGAATTCCAGCGCAGCGGCAATTCTCTCAGTACGGTCGAGGAGCGCGTCGTTTCGGATGAGGACGAGATCATTCTCAGTTACTGGGATCTGATGGCGCCGTTCGTGCTCACCATGCCACCCGGCGCAATGGACCGCCCGATCGGCGTCTACAGCACCTTCCTGCCCGCGCGCAGCGCGCAGCTATCGGTAAATGGCGAAGCCGCGACGGCGAAGGTGTTTCTTCAGGATCGCTTCGGCAAGCCGAGTTCGAGCTGTTGCCTGGCGTGGTCGGAGACCTGGACGCGTCCCAGGGGCTGAGCCAGGTTCAACGGACGCCAGGGTCTGCCGACCGTCACCGCCCATGTGGCAAATGTCGACAGGCCCTAGGGCCGATGCAGGCGTGACTTGAGGCCCCACTGAACCGCGACGGCGACAGCGATCGCGGCCAGGAACGAGACCGACACGCCTAGTTGCGGCAGCAATACGGCCAGCACCAGACAAAAGCTCGCGAGGGAGTACAGCCCCCAGATCATCGCCCTGAGCAGGGTTGCGGTGTATGCCGGACCCGAGGCGCGATGCGAGAACACGGACATGACGATGGTGATCACCGGAAACACGGCGAACATGCCGCTCCACGAAGGTCCGATGGCCGCCGCAAGCGTGGTTACCGCGAGCGTAACCGCAGCACCTGCCAGCATGCGCAGGGGCAGCTCCCATCCGGGCAGGGCAGGGGCGAACGCAGGCGCCGCGATATGCGGAAAGAATTTCGGCGCGACCAGGAGGCTGCACAGCGCGATCACCAGGGAAACGGAATTGGACGGCGCAAGCCGCGTCAGCAGCAATGCAGCGACACACCAGGCGGCCAGGCCGCTGAGCAGGGAAATTCCAGGCGATCTGCGCGTGCAGACACGCGCGTAGGTGACGATGAAAACGACGGCACCCGACACCGCGGACAGGGACACGGTTGCAGCTGTTGCGGCGAAGGCGGTCCCGTGCTCCAGCGCCAGCAGCAACTGTATCGGGCCGGTCAGCACCGGAAGGCCGGCCAGCCATCCGGCAACCGCAGGTCCCCAGCGCCTGCCGGCTAGCGAAATCAGCAGCAGAAACGCCGGAACCAGTAACAGCTTGAGCGCGAGCACGGTCGGCGCCAGTGCCGTTCAGGCTTCGGCCAGGATCAGCGGCACGTACATTTCCGCGGCGCTCACGCCGCCGTGCACGCCCAGGGTCAGGTAGCGCGATTCGCCCAGTATCCAGTCCTTGATGGTGTAATCGTCCTTCATCACCAGGGTGTAGTGGCCGACGCGCTCGGCCAGGCGCGGGTTCGCCGGACCCAGGCCGAACCAGCCCCGGGCGATCAGCTCGCTGCTGCGGTGCAGGCTGGTGCAGTGCGCGAGCCGGGTCTGCACATAATGCTCGAATGCCGCATCCTGTCCGCTCTGGACATAGCAATAGGCGGCGCGGCGCTCGCCGCACAGCGGCAGCATCAGCATCTGCCCGAGTTGCGGGTGGTCTTCGAGTTCGACGCAGGCGGACGCGGGCGAGTCGACGAAGCCGTGGTCGGCGACTGCGATTACCAGCGTGTCGGTGCCTGTGATCTTGTCGAGCAAGTTCGCGTACGCCGCATCGATCTGGCGGAATTTCGCCTGCAGCTCGGGGCTCGCGCTGCCGTGGGTATGCGCGGTTTCGTCGAAGTCGTAAGTATAGGCGTGGATGAACTTGCGTTCCCCGCCGCTCGCCAGGATTTCTGCCACATTCGAAAACAGTCCGGGCAATTCCTGGTAGGGGCGGCGCTGGGCCAGTCCGCAATGCGCGAGGTTGTAGTCCGAATCGATGATCCTTGCCGGCGACACCACATAGCATTTCGCCGCCAGCCGGTCGAACACGGGCTCGGCGGTATACACGCTGCGCGCAGCGATGCCCGCCCTGGACAGCGCCTCGCCTCCAAAGCGCGGCCGAAAGCGCAGGGTCGCGGTGATGCAGCCCAGTTCGCGCAGCCAGGCATGCCAGCCGGTGAGCGCGTGCTGTTGCGGGGCGACACCCGTGAGGAAAGTGCTCACCGCGGTGGCCGTGGTGGACGGAAATACCGAGGTGATGCGCGCCTTGAGGTGACGATGCAAGGTGCCGCCCGCGCCCGGGCCGTTGAGGTAGTCGTAGCCCAGTCCGTCGATCACCAGCAGCACGATGTTGCGCGCGCCCGAGAACGACTGTCCCGGCAAGGCAGTCAACTCCGGATAGGCCGCAGCGGCCTCGCACGGCCTTGCGTTCAGCGCGCGCTCGATCGAGCGCATCAGATTGACGATGCTGCCGCCGTGGTAGTCGGGTAGATGCATGCCCGGATGCTATAAGAAAGATCCAGCGAGAGCCAGTACGCTTGCAAAATGCCGCGCCTGACCCCATGTACCGCACAAGTACGCACGGGAGCTGCCATGAACACGCATACCTTTGAAACCGGAACCGAAGCCTTCGAGCGCGACGTGCTGCAAGCGTCTGCAAACGTGCCGGTGCTGGTCGATTTCTGGGCGCCATGGTGCGCCCCCTGCCGGGCGCTCAAGCCCGTCCTGGAGAAGCTGGCAGGCGAATACAAGGGGCGGTTCCTCCTGGCCAAGGTCAATTCCGACGAGCATCCGCAGCTGTCCGCGCGTTACGGCGTGCGCGGCATCCCCAACGTCAAGGCCTTTGTCGAGGGCAAGCTCGCGGACGAATTTACCGGAGCGCTGCCCGAGAGCGAGGTGCGCGCATTCATCGACCGGCTGATTCCCACGCCGGGCGAGAAGCTGCGGCGCACAGCGCGTGCCCTCCTGAACCAGGGCGACTTCGACGAGGCCGAGCGCAATTTGCGCAGCGGGCTCGAGCTCGAGCCGGACAATCACGAAATCCGGCTGGATCTGGTCGAGTTGTTGCTCGCGAATAACAGCCACGCCGAAGCGGATCAGCTGTTTGCGCCGATTCCGGAGCGCGAACGCGACGAGCGCGCGGACAGGCTCTATTCCGTGCTGGCCCTGTGGAAAAAAAGCCGGGAAATGCCGCCGATCGACGTACTGGAAGCGAAACTCGCCACCGATCCCGATGACCTGAATTCGCGTCTGGCGCTGGGCGAGCGCCTGGTCGCCGACATGCAATTCGAGCCGGCGCTCGCCGCGCTGCTCGAAGTGGTGCGCAAGGACCGCGGCGCCCTGCGCACCAGCGCGCGCAAACTCATGGTCGATGTGTTCAGCCTCGCCGAGAATCAGGACGAACTGGTGAGCAAGTATCGCAAGCTGCTCGCCGGCGCCCTGTACTGAACCCGGGTCCGGCCGCGGGGGGGGCGTCCAGCCCCGCATTTGGATATGTTTGATGCATATCATAGGCCTGTGCACGCAACTCGGTAACCTAGGTCACATACCCTCCCCGGGCCCGCCGATACAATGATCGCCATGACTACTTCAAACATATCTTTCCTGCGCACCGCGATTGCGGGCCTGGCGCTTGCTATGGCGCTCGGGCCGGCGGCGGCAGCCGACGCGCCGCCTCTACGGACCGCTGCGGTGCAGTTTCGCGAAGTCGCGCAGACTTACTCCGCTGAAGGCGTGGTCGAGGCGGTGAAGCAAGCCACCGTGGCGGCGCAGATCTCGGGCCGCGTAGTCGAGGTGAACTTCGATGTCGGTGACCGGGTCAAGAAAGGCCAGGTGATCGTGCGCATCGACCCCGCCGAGGTCAATCAGGCTTATGCCGCGAGCCAGGCCCAGATAGCCCAGGCCGAGGCGACCTTGCGCAACGCGAAGGCGCAGTTCGAGCGTACGCAGAGGCTGGTCGAGCAGAAATTCATGAGCGCAGCGGCGATGGACAAGGCGCAGGCCGATTACCAGGCGGCCAGGGCGCAGCTGGCGGTGGCCGAGGCCGGCCGCGGCCAGGCCGCTGCCACCCGCAGCTACGCCACGGTAGTCGCACCCTATAGCGGCGTGGTGTCCGCGCGCCACGTCGAGTTGGGTGAAATGGCCACGCCGGGAAAACCGCTGATGACCGGATTCGATCCGGGCGAACTGCGCGTCACCGCCAGTCTGCCGCAGCAGCAACTGGACGCGGTACGCCGGCTGGCCAGCGCCAGCGTGGAATTTCCGGCCCTGAATATGCGCACGCAAGCATCCAAATTATCGATCCTGCCGGCTGCCGACGCCCAGACTCACACGACGCAGGTGCGGCTGGATCTGCCGCCAGGCCTCGAAGGCCTTTATCCGGGCATGTTCGCGCGCGCGCATTTCGCCGTCGGCAGGGTGAAAAAGCTGCTGATACCGGCGGCGGCGGTGGCAAGGCGCAGCGAAGTGGCCGGCGCCTACGTCGTAAGCGAAAGCGGCGCCATCAGCTATCGCCAGTTGCGTCTGGGGGAAGCAGCAGAGGCTGGGGAGGTTGAAGTCCTTGCCGGTGTCCTGCCCGGGGAAAAAGTCGCGCTCGACCCGGTGGCGGCACTGGCCGCGCTCAAGCGCGGCGGCAAGTAAGCAGGCCCCGAGGTGCAAGGCGGGCGGGCATCCCGTCCCGATTAGCGCAGGCACAGTCCTTCAATTCAAACAAGCGCTCAGCAGATCAACATGGGTATTTCCGGACGCATCAGCCAGACCTTCCTGCAGTCGCAGATGACCCCGCTCATCGCGCTGATCGCGCTGCTGCTCGGCGCATTTGCAGTGCTGGTGACACCGCGCGAGGAAGAGCCGCAGATCAACGTCACCATGGCGAACGTGCTGATCCCGTTCCCGGGCGCCTCCGCCAGGGACGTGGAGACGCTGGTGACCGGGCCCGCCGAACAGGTGCTCTCGCGTATCACTGGCATGGAGCACATCTACTCGGTGACCAAGCCGGGCATGTCGGTGCTCACGGTGCAGTTCAAGGTCGGCGAGGATCGCACCCAGGCGCTGGTGCGGCTGTATGACACCATCAATTCGAACCGCGACTGGGTGTCGCCTTCGCTGGGCGTGGGCGAGCCCATCATCAAGCCGATGGGCATCGACGACGTGCCCATCGTCAGCCTGACCCTGTGGACCGCCGACCCCGCGCGCGGCGCCTATCAACTGGAGCAGATCGCGCACGCTGCCGAGATCGAACTGCAGCGCGTGCCCGGCGTACGCACCGTGGCGACGCTCGGCGGCGCGCGGCGCGCCTTGCGCGTGCTGCTCGATGTAGAGCGGCTGCACGCCTGGCGCCTTAGCCCGCTCGACGTGCGCAACGCGCTCGTCGCAGCCAATGTGGCGATGCCCTCGGGCAGCCTGGTCGACGCAAATCGCGAGACCCTGATCGAGACCGGGCAGTTTCTCGCTACGGCCGCGGATCTGAAGCGCCTGGTGGTCGGCGCAGTGCAGGGCCGGCCGGTCTATCTCGAAGACGTGGCCGAGGTGCAGGACGGCCCGGAACTTCCCGCGCATTACGTCTGGTACGGCAACGGCGTCGCCGGCAAAGGCAAGGCGCGCGGCGAGTTTCCCGCGGTGACCCTCGCGATTGCCAAGAAGCCGGGCGAGAATGCCGTGGATGTCGCCACGCAGCTGATGCAGCGGGTGGAGCAGTTGAAGGGCAGCGTGATTCCGGAAGGGGTGGAAGTCTCGCTTACGCGCAACTACGGCGAAACCGCCAACGACAAGGCGCAGAAGCTGATCCAGAAGCTGATTTTCGCGACGCTTTCCGTGGTGGCGCTGGTATGGATGGCGCTGGGGCGGCGCGAGGCCGTGATCGTCGGCGCTGCCGTGATTCTGACTCTGGCCGCGACCCTGTTCGCTTCCTGGGCCTGGGGTTTCACTCTCAATCGCGTGTCGCTGTTCGCGCTGATATTTTCGATCGGCATCCTGGTCGACGACGCCATCGTCGTGGTGGAGAACATACACCGGCGCGGCGCGCTCTCCGGCCAGTCGCTGGCGCAGCTGATCCCCGACGCGGTCGACGAAGTCGGCGGCCCCACCATACTCGCGACCTTCACGGTGATCGCGGCCCTGCTGCCCATGGCTTTCGTCACCGGCCTGATGGGCCCCTACATGAGCCCGATCCCGATCAACGCCAGCATGGGCATGATCATATCGCTCGCGATCGCCTTCATCATCACGCCCTGGCTCGCGCTCAAGCTGCTCAAGCCGCACGCCGGCGCGCACGCCGAGGAGCCGCAGGAGACTCGCACGCTGCGCTTTTTTCGCCGCGCCATCGGACCGTTTCTCGGCGGCGCCAGGGGCGGCGCCGCGCGCGTCAAGCTCTACACCGGCATACTCGTACTGATACTTGCAGCGGTGTCGCTGGCCGGGTTCAAGCTGGTGGTGCTGAAAATGCTGCCCTTCGACAACAAGTCGGAGCTGCAGGTGGTGGTGGACATGCCGACGGGCACGCCGCTGGAGCGAACTTCGGCCGCGCTGCAGGAAATGGGCGCCTATCTGGCGACGGTTCCCGAAGTCACCGACTACCAGGTCTACGCCGGCACCAGCGCGCCGATCAACTTCAACGGCCTGGTGCGCCAGTATTATCTGCGCCAGTCGCCCGAGCTCGGCGACATACAGGTGAATCTGGTGGACAAGCACCAGCGCAGCCGCAAGAGCCATGAAATCGCGGCCGCGCTGCGTCCGCAGCTGCAGGCGATCGCCGCTCGCCTGGGGGCCTCGCTCAAGGTGGTGGAGGTGCCTCCCGGTCCGCCGGTGCAGGCGCCGATAGTGGCCGAAGTCTATGGACCCGACTACGCGGGTCAGATCGCAGTGGCGCAGAAGCTGCGCGCCGATTTCGACGGCACATCCGACATCGTCGACGTCGATGCGAGCGTCGATGAGCCGGCGCCGAAGCTGCGCCTGCGCGTCGACCAGGCCAAGGCTGCGCTGATGGGCGTGGCGCAGGGCGATATCGTCGCCGTCGTTCGCATGGGGCTTGCGGGCGAGGATGTCACCCCCCTGCATGAGAGCGGCGCAAAATACGAAGTGCCGGTGAGGGTGTTGCTGCCCCCGGCGCAGGCGAGCCGCGTCGAATCGCTGCTGCGGCTGAAGGTGCGCGCCGCCGACGGCGCATTGATTCCGCTGGCCGAACTGGTGCACGCCGAGAGCGTTGCGCGCGACACCACCGTTTATCACAAGGACCTGCTGCCGGTCGTGTACGTGTTCGGCGACATGGCGGGCAAGCTCGACAGCCCGCTCTACGGCATGTTCGATATCCGCAGCCGGGTCATGGGCAAAGTGCTGCCGCAGGGCGGACAGCTCGGGGAATACTTCATTTCCCAGCCGGAGGACGCCTACGCCGGCTACGCGCTCAAGTGGGACGGCGAATGGCAGGTGACCTACGAGACCTTCCGCGACATGGGGCTCGCCTATGCGGTCGGCCTGATCCTGATCTACCTGCTGGTGGTGGCGCAGTTCAAGTCCTACCTGGTGCCGCTGATCATCATGGCGCCGATCCCGCTCACCATCATCGGCGTGATGCCGGGGCATGCGCTCCTGGGCGCGCAGTTCACCGCGACCTCGATGATAGGCATGATCGCTCTGGCCGGCATCATCGTGCGCAATTCCATCCTGCTGGTGGATTTCATCAATCTGCAGATGGAGGAGGGCGCCGATTTCGAACACGCCGTGATCAACGCCGGCGCAACCCGCGCCAAGCCCATCGTGCTCACCGGTCTGGCGGCGATGCTGGGCGCGCTGTTCATCCTCGACGACCCGATTTTCAACGGCCTGGCGATATCGCTGATCTTCGGCATCCTGGTGTCCACCGTGCTCACGCTGGTGGTGATTCCGGTGCTCTATTACGCCGCGAACTGGAAGCGCTGGCCGGCGCGCCCGATGGAGCCGGATCCGGAGCCGCCCGAACCCAAATTGAATGCCGCAAATCCCAACTGACTGATAGGAGCATCACCATGACCGTCAACGACCTGATACACGTATTCGCCGGAAGCTTCATCCTGCTTTCGCTCGCCCTGGGCGTGCCCGCGAGCCCGATTTTCCACAGCGCCTACTGGCTGTGGTTCACCGCTTTCGTGGGCGCCAACCTGCTACAGTTCGGCTTCACCAAGGTTTGCCCGCTGGGGTTCATGCTGAAAAAACTGGGCGTGAAGGAGACCTGCGCCAGCGCCAGCTGAGGCCGGATTGTCGCGGGTGAGGATAGCCGCGACTGTCTCCGCGCGCATCTCACAGGAATGATGATGAGGATTTCCGCCACGTTGCGGCGACGGCTACTGTTTGCGGCATTCGGCATCGTCCTGCTGCTTGCGTTCGGCTGGGTCGCCAGCAAGAGCGGCCCGTTCGCGCCGGTCAAGGTGACTGTCACCCGGGTTGTGACCGGGGTAGTGGCGCCTGCCCTGTTCGGTATCGGCACGGTCGAGGCACGCCGCGCCTATCTCATCGGACCGACTGTCGCAGGCAGGGTGAGGCGCGTGCTGGTCGATGTGGGCGAAACAGTCCAGGCCGGCCAGCTGCTCGCGGAAATGGATCCGGTGGATCTCGATGCGCGGATGCGCTCCGCGGCGGCGGCGGCGGAGCGCGCCAACAGCGGCGTGGACACGGCGCTCGCCCAGGTGCGCGATGCGAAAAGCCGCCTCGAGCTGGCCGGCGGCGAGGCGCGCCGCTATGAAGATCTCGGGCGCAAGGGATACGTGAGCCCGAGCGTGGTGGAAGCCAAGCTGCAGCAGCGCGCGTCTGCGCAAGCACAGATGGATGCGGCCGAAGGCGCGGTTGCGAGCGCGCTACAGGACAGGAGCCGGCTCGAGGCGGAGCGTTCCGCGGCGCTCGAGCAAAGGTCGAATATCCGCCTGCTGGCGCCGGCCGACGGTGTGGTGACTGCGCGTGATGCCGAGCCGGGCTCCACCGTGGTGGCCGGCCAGGCGGTGCTCAAACTGATGGACCCTGGCAGCCTGTGGATCAAGCTGCGGCTGGATCAGGGCAGGTCTGCAGGTTTGAGGGTGGGTCTGCCCGCCGACATCAGGCTGCGCTCCCGGCCCGGCGTATCGATTGCGGGCAAGGTGGCGCGCGTCGAACCCGCCAGCGACAGCGTGACCGAGGAGCGCATCGCGCAGGTGAGCTTCGACGCCTTGCCGCAAAGCCTCTCGACCGGGGAGATGGCCGAGGTGACGCTGCGCCTGCCCGCCCTGCGCGATGTGCTGCTGATTCCGAATGCCGCGCTGCGCCAGCGTGGCGCCGGAAAAGGGGTCTGGCTGCACGACAACGGACAATTGCGCTTCGCGCCGGTGATAACGGGTGCGGAAGGCCTGGACGGTAACGTGCAGCTCGTCGAGGGCCTCAAGGCCGGCGACGAGCTGATCATCTATAGCGAGCGCGATCTAAAGGGCGGCGATCGCATCAAGGTGCTGGCCTCCTTGCTCGGCAAGGCGCGATGATCAGCCTTGCCGGCCGCGACATCCTGCACGCCTGGGGCAAGTTCGCGCTGACCGGCCTGGGCCTGGGCCTGCTCATCGGCGTCACACTCAGCATGGCCGGCATCTACCGCGGCATGGTCGACGATGCGAAGGCGCTGCTCGACAACAGCGGCGCCGACCTGTGGGTCGTGCAGAAGGACACCCAGGGCCCCTATGCCGAGTCATCCAGCATACGCGACGACGTCTATCGCGAAATTCTGGGCCTGCCCGGCGTGGCGCAGGCCGCCAACGTCACCTATCTCACCATGCAGGTGCGCGCAGGCGACACCGACGTTCGCGCCATGGTGGTCGGCTTCGAGCCCGGCGCGCCGGGTGAGCCGGGCTATCTGATAGCGGGCCGGCGCATTACCCGCAGCCATTACGAGGCGGTGGCCGACGTGAAGACCGGATTTTCCGTGGGCGACCGGCTGCGTATCCGCCGCCATGACTACACCGTGGTGGGTCTGACCCGGCGCATGGTTTCCTCCGGCGGCGACCCGATGATATTCATCCCGCTCAAGGATGCCCAGGAGGCGCAATTTCTCAAGGACAACGACGCGATCGTCAACGAGCGCACTCGCACCGCCCTCTATCCCGGCCTCAACCGCCCCGGCGTGCCCGGCCTGCTGGAGGCCATCAATGCCTCGCAAAGCAACAACCACAACGTCAATGCGGTGCTGGTGCAGGTGGCCGAAGCTCATTCGGGCGAGGCGGTGGCGCAAACCATCCGCCGCTGGAAGCATCTGCAGGCGTACACGCGCGCGCAGATGCACGACATCCTGGTCGTCAAACTCATCGCAAACTCGGCCAGGCAAATCGCCATGTTTCTGGTGATACTGACCATCGTCAGCGCGGCCATCGTGGCTTTCATCATCTACACCATGACGCTGGGCAAGATCCGCGAGATCGCGGTGTTGAAGCTGATCGGCACCCGCAATCGCACCATCGCCAGCATGATCCTGCAACAGGCGCTGGGGCTGGGCGTCATCGGATTTTTCGTCGGCGAGATTGCCGCCACGGCCTGGGCGCCGCTGTTCCCGAAGTATGTGCTGCTCGAAACGGGTGACGCCGTGCGCGGCTTCGTCATCGCGATGCTGGTATGCGCCCTCGCGAGCACCCTGGCGATACGTGCAGCGCTCAAGATCGATCCGGCGACGGCGATCGGCGGCTGACATGGATACCGGCGTTGGCATCCATATCGAAGGCCTGAGCAAGCGCTACGGCGAGGGCGAAGCGGCCGTGGACGCGCTCAAGGAAGTGAACATGAGCGTGGCCCCCGGCGAGGTGGTCGGCCTCATCGGCCCCAGCGGTTCGGGCAAGACCACGCTGCTCAAATGCCTGGGGGCGGTGATCGAGCCGACCGGCGGGCGCATGACGCTGGGCGGGAAGGTCATCTACGACAACGATTGGAAGATTTCGGACCTGCGCGAACTGCGCCGCGACCGCATCGGTTTCATTTTTCAGGCACCCTACCTGATCCCGTTTCTCGACGTGACCGACAACGTGGCGCTGCTGCCCATGCTGGCGGGGCGGCCCAACGCCGAAGCGCGCGCGCGCGCGGTGGAGTTGCTGCAGGCCCTGGACGTGGAGCACCGGGCGCGGGCGCAGCCTTCGGAGCTCTCCGGCGGCGAGCAGCAGCGGGTGTCGATCGCCCGGGCGCTGGCCAACCAGCCGCCGATCATCCTCGCCGACGAGCCGACCGCACCGCTGGACAGCGAACGGGCGCTGACGGTGATCCGCATCCTGAACCAGATGGCGCTGCGATTCGGGACGGCGATCATCGTCGTCACGCACGACGAGAAGATCATCCCGACCTTCCGGCGGATCTACCATATCCGCGACGGGCGCACCTACGAGGAAGCCGGCGAGGGGCGTGCCGCCTGAGGCGGCGTTCAGGCATTCAATGAACTACCGCTCGGTGGTGGTCCTCGGCAAGCCCGAATTGGTGCCACAGTCCGAGAAGCGTCACGCATTGCGGGTCATCGTGAACCATGTGATTCCGGGCAGATGGGACGATGTCCGGGCGCCAAGCTCGCAGGAGCTGGATGCGACCATCGTGGTCAAACTCGCAATCGAAGAAGCTTCGGCCAAAATCCGCACCGGCCCGCCGGTTGACGTGGATGAAGATCACGGGCGTGACGTTTGGTCAGGTGTGATCCCGAGCGAGCATAATTGTCGCGTGGGGCAGCCAGCTCCCGACTGCGGCGCTACGGCGCCGATGCCGAAATACGCCGCCAAATACGCAAGGTCGGTTAATCGCTGATTGTCGTGGCCCAAGCTGGCTGTCTCTCCTGGCGTCACGACAAGGGCAAAGTATGCAGCAGCTACTGACGTCAGTTTGTCCTGTGACTGCCTTAAACCGATAGCGACATGGACCCTGGTACCCTGAACGTGCGGATCCGGCCAAGAGGATTCTCGGGCAGCCCGACGCAGGAATATCGGGACGCGAACCTAATATTTATGGAAACGAACTCGGCGATCAAATGTACAAGACATCAAGGAGGCGGATATGGCAACGCTCTCAACCCGAATGACCCGTGCGCTCCACTTGCGAAATCCCATCATCTCCGCTCCCATGGCGTTTGCTGCAGGTGGTCGACTTGCAGCAGCTGTCAGTCGCGCCGGTGGGCTGGGGCTGATCGGCGGCGGCTACGGGGACCCGGCGTGGTTGGAGGAGCAGTTCGCTGCTGCCGCCGGCGAGCGCGTAGGCGTGGGCTTCATTACCTGGTCCTTGCGCAAGTCACCGTCACTGTTGGCCGACGTGCTCAAACACCGTCCTGCGGCTGTAATGCTGTCCTTCGGTGACCCCAGACCTTTTGTTGATGAGATTCGCGCTGCCGGTGCGCTGCTCATTTGTCAGTGTCAGGACATGGGCCACGTGATGGACGCCGTGGATGTGGGAGCCGATATTGTTGTGGCTCAGGGTGCGGAGGCCGGCGGCCACGGGGCTTTGCGCGGCACGTTGACGTTCGTGCCGGAAACGGCCGACTATTTGATGCATCACGCGCCGGATACGCTGCTGCTGGCGGCGGGAGGTATTGGCGACGGCCGCACGCTGGCGGCATCGCTGATGCTGGGGGCTGATGGCGTATTGGTCGGCACCCGGCTCTGGGCAGCAAGAGAGGCGCTGGTCAAGGAAGGTCATCACCGAGCCATTCTCGAGACCGACGGCGACGGTACCTTGCGCACAACGATTGCAGACATCGCGCGACAGATTCCTTGGCCTCGTGGTTTTACCGCGCGCATCCGCCGCAATGCCTTCACCGAGCGCTGGCACGGCCGTGAGGCTGACCTGGAAAAGAACGTTGCCGTCGAGGGACCAAAATACCGACAAGCCTTTGCAGCAGGAGATCCGGAGAACACAGGCGTTTGGTTCGGTGAAGCGGCCGGATTGATTGACTCGATTGACCCGGCAGCTGCTATCGTAGAGCGGATCGTGAACGAGGCAGCATTTCGGCTGGAACGCAGGGGCGGTGCGATCTTAGCCTGAGAGCGCGGTCTTCGCGCTTGAGACCGCCGTTGACCTGTGCGGCGGCGTGTTTGGCCATCTGTTCGCGGTGCTCGCGAATGTAGCGTAGTTGCGGCGTGGCGGGGACGGCGTGCAGCGGACCTCCCGTCGTACTCACCCAGGTCTTGGGCCGTTTCGGTAATTCCGAAATGGCTCTAAGTTCTATGAAGCATCAGCAGCCGTCGCAACCGAGAGCTCCGCAGATTGGACAGCGTCGGTCTTGAAAGGAATTTGCGGCGTGGCGAGTCCAGGTCGATTGCGGACCTGCTGCGAATTCGCCTTTGGCGGGTTTCTGCACGTTCCGCAATTGACGCTCGTCCTGCGATTGAAGAGCGTCGTTTTCAAATTTCGAGTCCATGGGGTAATCTAGGCCAATCTTGCAAGGGTGTCTGTACGGTTTCGTACAGAGTAACTACGCTGGCACTCGATGTCGGAATATCGCGATTGAAATAGCTTACGAGACGGGGAACCGAAATGATGCAGACCGAACAGCTAGTCGCGCAGCACTATGCGCACGGATCGCTGGAGCAAACGATACTGAACGCGCTCGCGGCGGCGGGCAAGGATTTGAACCGTTTGACGCCGAAGGACCTTGCGCCGGTGGACGAGTTTCATGTCGGCGGCCGCCTGGCCACCGTCGCATTCGCGGAGCAGTTCGACCCGCAACCGGGCATGCGCCTGCTCGATATCGGTTGCGGGCTGGGCGGCGCGGCGCGCTATTTCGCCCAGGAACATGAGTGCAGCGTGAGCGGAATCGATCTTTCCGGAGAGTATGTCGAGGTGGCCAATGCGCTCGCGGCGCGGGTCGGCCTGGGCGCGCGCGTGTCCTGCCGGCAGGGCAGCGCGCTGGCCCTGCCGTTTGCACCCGGGAGTTTTGACGCGGTGTATATGTTTCACGTCGGCATGAACATAGAAGACAAATCCAGGCTGTTTGCCGAGGTGCGCAGGGTCCTGGCGCCCTCGGGCCGGTTCGGAATCTATGACGTGATGCGCCTCGCGGGCGGGGACCTGTCCTATCCCGTTCCCTGGGCAAGCGGTCCGGAATCGAGTTTCGTCGCCGAGCCCGCGACGTATCGGGGCTTGCTCGCCGCAGCAGGGTTCGAGGTGCTGAAGGAACGCGTGCGCCGCGACTTCGCGCTGGAGGTTTTCGCACAAATGCGCGCCAAGGGTGCGGCCGCTGGGCCGGCGCCGCTGGGGCTGCACATCGTCATGGGCGCGACCGCGGCGCAGAAAGTGAAGAACATGATCGGCGACATCACGTCCGGCCTGATCGCGCCGACCGAAATGATCTGCGCTGCCCGCGCCTAGGCTGACGCGCCGCGTGCTCAGGCCGCCGCGCTGCGCGCCAGCGTAAGCACCGCTTCCAGTCCGCCCTCGGGACGGTTGCGCAACACGAGATCGCCGCCGTGCGCGCGCGCGATGCTGCGCGCGATGCCCAGGCCGAGACCGGTCCCGCCGGTCTCGCGGTTGCGCGAAGCCTCGCCTCTGAAAAAAGGCTCGAACGCCTGATCCAGTTCCGCTTCCGGGATGCCCGGTCCGTCGTCGAGCACGCGGATGGTGAGCCGGTCAGCGGCGTCCTCCAGCCTGATCGCGGCGCGCCCGCCGTAGCGTATCGCGTTGTCCACGAGATTGGTGAGGCAGCGCCGCAGCGCGAGGGGCCGGCCCGGATAGGGCAGGCCGATGCTGCCTTCGATCCCGACCTCGTTGCCCATGTCCTGATAATCGGCTTGCAGGCTTTCCAGCAGCGCCGTCACGTCCACGCGCTGCACCGCTTCCTGGCTGCTCGCTTCGCGCATGAAATCCAGCGTCTGCGTGACCATCGACTCCATCTCCTCGAGATCCCTGGCGAACTTCGCCCGCAGCGCATCGTCCTCCAGCATTTCAGTGCGCAGGCGCAGCCGCGTGATCGGCGTTTTGAGATCGTGCGACATCGCGGTGAATATGCGCGTGCGATCGGCGATGAAGCTCGACAGCCGCCGCTGCATGGTGTTGAACGCGCGCGCGGCGCGCTGCGCCTCGCTCGGCCCGGTCTCCGGCAGCGGCGGGCGATTGATGTCCTCGCCCAGTTTTTCAGCGGCCGTCGCGAGCGAGGAGAGCGGGCCCGTTACCCAGCGCACGGCGACCAGCGAGAGCGCGATCACGCTGACGAGCAGGATCAGCAGCGTCAGGGCGAGGCGCAGCGGCACGTCGATGGCCTGGGGCGAGAGGTAGGAATCGAAGCTCACCCAGGTGCCGTCATGCAGTGCGATCTGCACCGTGAAAAACGTACCCAGTGCGGAGAAACCCGGGCCCATGCCGTGCTCCTGGCCCCGGCCCCAGCCGCGGCCCTGCATCATGGGCATCATCGCCATCTCGGGCGGCCGCTCGCGCCGCCGCGCTCCGAAGCTCGCTGGTGCGTCCTCGAGCCGGACCACGTTCACCTGGGCGTCCTCGCCCAGGGCGAAACGCAACACCGCGGTGAACATGGAATGCTGCAAGTCGCTCTCCGCGCTACCCGCGGGCGCCGTGATCCGGGGCCGGTCCAGCGATACTGCCAGCGGCGGCGCGTTGAATACGGCCACTACCTTGCGCCGCTCCGCCGCGGGCAGCGTATCGAGCAGCTTGACGATGTCCGACATCTGCTGCGCCAGGCGCATGCCTCCGGCCCGGTACAGCAGCTGGTCGCGTTCGGCCAGGTTGATGTACATGGTGGCGAACTGCGCGACGATCAGACCGCCGAGCAGGATCAGGACCAGCCTGCCGAACAGACTGCGGGGTGCGAGGCGCACTATCGCTCCACCTCGACCGGCACCGACAGTACATAGCCCTCGCCGCGCACCGTCTTGATGATCTGCGGGTCCGCGGGGTCGTCGCCGAGGCGGTGCCGCAGCCGGCTCACCTGAATGTCGATGCTGCGGTCCAGCGGGTCGGCCTCGTGGCCCTTGGACAGGAGCATGAGCTGGTCGCGCGTAAGCACATGGTTGGGGTGGCTGAGGAAAATCCGCAGCAGCTGGTATTCGTTGCCGCTGAGCGAGGTGACCACGCCCTGCGGCGACACCAGATGCCGCGCCACGGCGTCCAGGCGCCAGCCGGCGAACGCAATCCCGCGGGCCTCGTCCGCGCGCAGATTGCGCGGCAGGCTGCGCGTGCGCCGCAGCACGCTCTTGATGCGCGCCAGCAACTCCCTCGGACTGAAGGGTTTGGCCAGGTAATCGTCCGCGCCCATCTCCAGGCCGACGATGCGGTCGGTTTCCTCGCCGCGCGCCGTGAGCATGATGACCGGGGTGTCGGACTCGGCGCGCAGTTTGCGGCACAGCGTCAGTCCGTCGTCGCCCGGCAGCATCAGATCGAGCACGATCAGATCGACCTTGCCGCGCGCAAGCGCCGCCCACATCCCCTTGCCGTCGGCTACCAGCCCCGCCTGGTAGCCGTTCTTGCGCAGGTACTCGCCCAGCAGACTGCGGATTTCGGCATCGTCGTCGACGATCAGAATGTGGTCCTGAGTGTCCATATTCGCATTTATAGCCGTCGGACCGCGCCCCGTGCAGAAAATTTGTAGCGTAGTGTATCAATGCCCGCTTGCGCGCGCCCTGGCGTACAAAAATACGCAGCCGGGGGCCCCCTGTTCGCGCCGTCCGGCGGACGCCCGCGCCGGCTGCAATTGCCATGCGCAGCATGATTGATAATATGCGCAACTGTCGATATAGTCGGTGCAGACGAACGGAGGTCAATTGGAACAACTCGATCACGCCTTCGATGCCGTGGCGGCGTATTTCAGCGTGCTGTCCGAGCCTACGCGCCTGCGCATCATGCACGCCATCTGCGAGGAGGAAAAATCCGTCTGGCAGATAGTCGAAGAACTCGGCGCCACGCAGACGAATATCTCCCGCCACCTGAACATGATGTACCGCGGCGGGGTGCTCGCGCGGCGCAAGCAGGGCAAGCAGGTCTACTATCGCGCCGCGGACGCGGCTATGGTGCAAATCTGCCGCGACGTATGCAGCCGCATCGCCGCGCAAATGGACGAGAAAAAGCCGCTGCGGGGCGATCTGCTGCGCCTGATGCCGCGGCCGAAGGGCAAGAAGCGCGCGGGCTGAATCACCGCGCGCTGCGTCGCGCCCCGGGCGCACTAGTGGCAGGGGCGGCGCCAGGCGCCGCGTGCCCGAGCTAGAGCAAGGTGAATTTTTCGGTCGATTCGTTGTAGCGTACGAGCGCGTACCAGAACAGCAGGAGGACGGCGCTCGCAACGAGCGCCCAGCCCCAGCCGCCGAGCGCGACCGGGAAATAGGCCTGGTAGCCCAACTGTGTCGCTTCGATCTCCTCCAGCGTCATCTCGCTTACGCTCAGGCCGGACCGGTGCATGAGCGCGCTCGCGATGGAACCCGACCAGGCGAAGAAGAACACTGCGACCCAGAGCTTGACGTGTCCCTCGGCCATGCGCCAGAGCGAGCCCGAGGCGCAGCCGCCGGCGAAGACCATGCCGATGCCGAATACCGCTCCGCCCGAGAGCGAACCCAGCCAGAATCTGGGCGGAATCGCGATATACGGATCGATCAGCTTGCCCTTGAACAGCAGCGCCGCAATCGGAATCCCGAGCGCCAGGCCGAGCATGACCGCCTTGGTCATTTCCCCTTCGGCGGTCATGAAGGGTTCGCGGAAGGCGCGCGCAAAGCACAGGCGCGAGCGCTGCATGATGAAGCCGATGGCGAAGCCCGACAGGATCACGATTCCGCGCACAGCCAGTCTTTGATTCCCCGAGTAATACCAGTTCGCCGCCCAGGCGAGGATGGCGAGCACGATGCCCAGGCCGAGCCAGGGATAGATCGACACCAGGCCCGCCGGCATGCTCAGCGTCGGCGGCGCCTGCATGCCCCATTCAATGTGCTCCAGCGTCCACAAGAGCAGTTTCAGGCCGATGGCGGCACCCAGCAGCAGCCCTGCCCACATGGCCCAGGCCGCCGGAGACGAATGCAGCGCAGGGGTGAAAAAACCGCCCGTGGTGCAGCCGCCCGCGAGCGTGGCGCCCAGGCCCATGAAGCAGCCGCCGAGCGCGGCCCAGATGTATTCGAGCCTGGGCGGCCTGCTGATGCGGAACTGGCGCGAGAGCAGCGCGGCGCAGAAGGCGCCCAATAGCAGCGTGATGTCCATCAGCGACATGCGGTGCAACAGCGGCCCCTCCAGCGTTTCGGGCAGGCCCAGGGCCGGTCCCAGGCCGATCGCGTTGTTGAACCAGTCGCCCCACAACTTGAGGCCGCCGAATACGCCCCAGAACAGGCCGCTGATCATCAGGCCGGCGATCACCACCAGCAGCAGAACGATGCCCAGGTAGGGCGACCATCCCTCGACGAATACGGCTTCGTAGTCCGCTTTGAAACCGGCCAGCCAGGAGGGGGCGCGGCCGGCGCTGGAATCCGCTGCATAGCTGGTGCTCGTGTTCATGTCGATTGATCCTCGTTGACCTCGGGCGCTGATGTGAATGGCGGTGCGTTGGGGCGGAGTTCGCCAGGCTAACTGCAGCTCGCCGGCGAGTCGCCATCCTTGGCGCCTTTGAGCATGAAGGCCTTGACGTCGTTGAACAGCTGCTCGTCGGGGACGTCGGCGTACTTCTCGGCCGCCTTGTTGCTCGCCTTGATGCTGGCGCGATATTCCTTGCTCACGTATTTCTTCAGGGATTCGGTGCCCTTCGCGTGTTTATCCGCGTTCAAATAGGCGGTCCAGTCCGCAATGGTGCGGCTGTTGGGCGCGACCGGGGCGCCGGTTTTCGCCTTGTGGCAGTCTGTGCACACCCTCTGGTAATACACGCGGCCGCGTTTCCAGTCGCCCTCGGCCCCATGGGCGGCGCTCATGAGGAGGCCGCAAGCGAGCAGGCCCAGAGACAGGGTGCCGATAGTGGATAGTTTCGCGTTCATGCTTTTGCTCCCATGCGTGTTGGTCGGTATCCGGCGGGGCTCTCCGGCGTCAGGCTTCGTCACCATGGGCGCACTCAGCTCGCTGCCGCGGCGCGGGCCCGCGATTCGCCGGCGGGGGATTTCTGCGCCGGTTCGTCCTGATCCTCCCAGCCGGTGATCATCGCCTTGATGTGGGCGAGCGGCGTATGCCCCGTGCTCGAGAGGTAGAGATGGCCGATCAGGAAGGCCAGCATCATGAATGCGGCCGCGGTATGCACCAGGGCGATCGAACCGAGCTCCAGGCCGCCGATGGCGGCGATCTTCGAGGCGCCGAGTTCGTTGTAATAGAGGTAGGCGAGGCCGCTCACCCAGATCAGCGGGTTGATGAACAGTTTGACCAGCAGGTAGGCGAGCCGCTGCAGCGGATTGTGCTTGCTCAACTGGGTGGCGCGGAACGGATGCGCGGCGCCGGTGAAGATTCCGACCGAGTAGTAATTGGCTACGGCGATGACGTTCTTGCTGGTCGGGATGTACTGCTTCCATTCGCCCGTGGTGAAGTGCCAGAAAATCGCGAACAGCCACAGGCCGATCAGCGTCCATGCAGCGGTGGTGTGCAGGTCCGCCGCCTTTTCCCAGCCGAGCAGCGCGTAGCTGCCATGGATCTCGAAGCCGGTCAGCAGCATGAAGATGATGAGCGCGGCCTGCGCCCAGTGCCAGAAGCGCTCGAAGCGCTTGAAAATATAGATGCGTGCCATGATCGGTTCTCCCTTTATTTCTTGCGCATGGTTACGAGGACGCGCCCGAGGCCGTGGCCGAGCACGCCTAGCAGCGTCAGCAGCGCCAATGCCCAGCCGGCGCTATCGAGCCAGGCTGCGTGGTCGCTTGCGCGCCCCGGAATGTAGATGTCCGGCACTTTTTCCAGACGGCCGTTGGCTTTGTGGCACTGGTGGCAGCGCAGGGCGTCCTTGGCCGGCGCCACCATGTGGGTGAGGGGCCAGCTGCTTTCGGTCTCGAGGAAATCGACTTTGCCCGAGAACGGCGTGCCCACCGAGGCCATGCCGGTGGCGACCGCTTTTTCCCAGTTGAAGTTGGTCCAGAAGGCGGTGTCGTCGTTGCCCGCCATGTGCAGCACGGCCAGGGTCTTGTTCACCGGGTCATAGGCCTGCTTGCCGCGCATGATTTTGACCGGCCAGATCAGCGACTTTCCGTCGCGGGCGCTGCCTTCGAAGTGATTGATCCGCGTGGGGTAGCTGCTTTTCTCGACTTTGTCGCGCTGCAGGGTGTACCTCACCCTGCCGTTGAACCACAGGTACTCGGGCACGACGTTCTCGCCCAGGACGAAGTCGCCTTTGGCCGCGGTATAGATTACATGCCCTTTGGCGTCCTTCTTGGTCAGTGGTTTGCCGTCCGGCCCCATCTTGCCGGCCGTGGACCAGTCCCAGGACAATTTGGTGGCGACGCCGCCGCGCGCGTAGGTCGGAACGTGGCAGGTCTGGCAGGCGACCTTGTCGGTATGGTCGTTGAGTTTGGCGATCTTCTTGTGCGGTGCCTGGCCGTGGCAGGACTGGCAGGTGGTCGGGTTGGTCTTGTACTCCTTGCCGCGCACACGCGCGCCGCCCTTGTCCTGCGCGGTCGGCGCATAGCGGCTGCCGGGCACCTGATGGCCCTTGGTCATATGGCAGGTGGCGCAGGAAAAGTTCAGGCCGAGCGCGTCCATGTGCACGTCGAGTTCCTTCTCCGGCGCCGCCAGCGAACTGTCCATGTCGCCGTGCTTGACGCCGTCGCCGCCGCCGCCGTAGAAATGACAGGCGCCGCAGGTGTCCCGGCTGGTCTTGGCGACGGACTGCGCGATTTTCTTCAGGTCGATCGCCTTGAGTATCTTGCCCGAGCCGGGCGGGAATTCCATGTCCCTGGTGACCACGTTTCCGGCCAGCCCCGCCGGTTTGCGGTAGTTGCCGGTGGTGTCGTGGCAGACCAGGCAGTCGACACTGACTTCGGAAGTGAAATCGAAGCTGTCGTCCTTCCAGCCATAGCCGACGTGGCAGGAATTGCATGCCGCCTCATTGGATGCCACCGAGGTGCAGAAGTTGTTGATGACGTTCTTCTTGCCCAGCAGCTGGCCTTCCGGGCTGGTGTATTCCCACTTCCAGTGCTCGGTCTTGTGTATCTGCTTGGCAGCTTCGGTGTGGCAGCCCAGGCAGGCCTTGGTAACCTCCGGACCGGAGGCGAAGTCCTGCTGCAGCGCCTTGAATTTGGTGTGATCGGAGGTGGATTTCAGCAATTTGTCCGTCGCCGGATCGGACGCGGAATGTGCCCCCGGTGCAAACAATATGGACGCCGCGAGGGCAAGCATGAATATTCCAGTACGCATTGTTCCGCTCTCCTTTGGTAAAGAAGCGCCCATGAGCGCCCGCTGTGGTCGGCCACCCAAGTTGCATCGGCAACCGATCCTAGCGCGGGCAGGCTTGCGCTATGTTGAGAAATGTCAATATATGCGCATGCACTCATGCAAATTGGCGTCCCCGGCGCGCGCGCCAAACGACGCAAAGGTGCCGGTTCCCGCGCCTTATCGAGAAATGCAATCGATCAAATCGGGAATTGCGATCGGGTGCGGCGGCGGCTGCCGCTCGCAGGCTACAGGCGAGGGCGCAGGCCGACTGCTAGCGGTAGACCAGCACCGGGATCGAGGAATGCGTCAGGACTTTCTGGGTTTCGCTTCCGAGCAGAAATCCTTCCAGGCCGCGCCTGCCGTGCGAGGCCATGACGATGAGATCGCATTTTTCCTCGCCGGCCTTCTCCACGATCGCCTGCGAAGCCGAGTTGCCGGTGACATAGGCGGTCGTGCATTGCACGTTCTCGGCGGCGGCGGCTGCCGCGACCGCATCGAGCACGCGCTTTGCGTATTCTTCGCTGCGCTGGGCGAAGATTTCCGGCTGCAACTCGGCCACGCCGCTGGCCTCGGCGGCATAGGCGCCTTGCAGCGGATAGGGTTCAACCGCATGGAAGGCGGTGATGCGCGCGCCCGCGAGCTTGGCCAGCTTGATCGCAGCCTCCACG
Organism: Burkholderiales bacterium; assembly: GCA_014860355.1. GTDB lineage: Bacteria > Pseudomonadota > Gammaproteobacteria > Burkholderiales > SG8-39 > 2-12-FULL-64-23. The sequence continues at coordinate 55,233 of JACZJV010000110.1, forward strand.
GCCTTGTCCGAGAGCACCGAACCGTCGGTGGGAACCAGAATGTGCTTGTACATCATTGCCTCCGCGTCAGAGTCGTTCAAATTGGCCGCAGGGCCGGATTGCCGCCTATGGCCCGGGCTTGAACGGCTGCCCCTGCGTGCGTTCGTATTTTTCCTGGCAGGGCAGGCAGCGCCTGGCCGCGGGGTAGGCCTTCAGCCGCGCCTGGCCGACCTGCTCGCCGCAGTCGACGCAGCTGCCGTAGCTGCCGTCATGGACGCGCGCAAGCGCGGCTTCGACCTCCTGCAGTTCCTGGCTCTCGCGTATGACCATCGCTACTTCCATTTCCGCGGCGGCGTCGGCGAGACCTTCGTCGTCGGTGATCTTCGACTGGTTGACGAAACCGAGGCTGTCCTCGGAGGCGGCGATTTTTGCGCGCACCTCTTCCAGCAGCAACTCGCGTTGCGCTTGCAGCAGCGCGCTGAATTCGGAAAACTGTTTCCTGGGCACGATCGGCAGCTTCGGGAAATGATGTGAATTGAGCTTAGCCCCGGGACCGCATGGCCGTTTGACGCAGATCAAACTTGACACCCGTAGGTGATTGGGCGAATCTCCCCCGCGCCGCGCATGCTCGGCTGCGCGCATGCGCGCGCAGGCTCGCGCACTCGCATGGGCGGCGTCGAAAAGGAGGCTATATGTTCATGTCGGGCAAGGATTACCGCGAGTCGCTGGGTGCCTACAAGCCCAGGGTGTATGTAAACGGGCGCAAGGTGAAGTCGGTCGCCGGCGACGCCGATCTCGCGGCCGGCATCAACGCCCTTGGTCTCAGCTACGATTTCGCCCTCAGGCCGGGACTGGCGCAACTCATGCGCGCGCCGCAGCACAGCTCGGGGCGCGAGGTAAACCGGCTCACCCATGTCGGCTGCAGCAGCGCCGACCTGCTGAACAAACTCGAGGCGGTGCGGCTGGTGTGCCAGGAGACGGGCTGCGCCCAGCGCTATCTCACCGGAGACGCCTACAGCGCGCTCTACCAGGCGACCCACCGCGTCGACGCGGAGCGTGGCGGCGACTACCACCAGCGTTTCCTCGCCTACATGCACGACGCGCAGGAGCGCGACCTCGCCTGCGCCGTCGCCATGACCGACGGCAAGGGCGATCGCTCGCGGCGCCCGCATCAGCAGGAAAACCCGGACAGCCACGTGCGCATCGTCGCGCGGCGCAAGGGCGGCATCGTCATCTCCGGCGTCAAGGCCATAGTCACGGGTGCGCCCTACGTGCACGAAATCCTGGTCATGCCCGGGCGCAACATGACCAGGGCAGACGCAGCGTTCGCGGTGTGCTGCGCGGTGCCGGTGGACGCGAAGGGCCTTTGCATCGTCGCGCGTCCGGCAGGGCGCCCGGGCGTAGCGGCGGCGAAGTTCAGCGCCCGCTACGGCCAGTCCACCGGTGTATGCCTGTTCGAGCGCGTGTTCGTGCCCTGGGAACGGGTGTTCCTTGCGGGGGAATGGCAGCACGCAGGTTTTCTCACCCATGCCTATGCCACCCACCATCGCCATACCTGCATCGGCGCGCGCGCGGGCTTTGGCGACCTGTTGATCGGCGCGGGGGCGCTGATGACCGAGGCCAATGGCATCGATCTGGATCGCGCGCACAATCTGCGCGAGCAGATGGTCGAACTGATCAAGATCGTCGAGGGCTTCTACGCCTGCGGTGTCGCCGCCTCGGTGTACGCCGCGCCTGATCCGGCGGGCAACGTGATGCCCGACGTCGTGTTCTCCAATATCGGCAAGCTGCTGCTGGCGACGCAGATCTACGACATGCACCGGCTGGCCCACCACGTCTCTGGCGGCCTGATCGTATCCCTGCCGGGTCCGGACGAGGACCACAATCCGGTCACTGCGGCCAGACTCGCCGATGTGCTGCGCGGGCGCGCCGACATCCCCTACGACAAGCGCATCGAGGTGGCCCGCTTCATCGAGGACCTGACCGCCTCGAGCCAGGGCGGCTGGTATTCGGTGATCAGCCTGCACGGGGGCGGTTCCCCCGAGGCGATGAAAAAGGAAATCTGGCGCAATTATCCGGTCGGCAACAAGGTCGAACTGGTCGAGCGCCTGCTCGAGCGCGGCCTGCTCGCCGCTCCCGGGCGCAAGATCGCGAAGAATCGCCAGCCAGGCCGGTGTTGCGACACAGGCTGCGCGGTACCCGGGGCGCCGCAGATGGTGCCCTTGCCCGATCCCGCCGCCGCGCGCAGAAGAATCAAGCCGGCGAGCACGCGCAAGCCGGCGAAAAAATGATTGCGGCTGCCCCCATGCGCTCGGCGATCGACGAGGCGGCGCCGGATGCGCCGGGCTTGCGCAGCACGCTGCACCCCGCCGCAATCGGGGTCTGAGATGAAACTGCGCATGCACGAAAATTCGCTGTTCGCCATTCTGTGGCGCTCGTCATGGTGGGTCAGCGGCGCAATCGCGCTGGGGGTGATCGCGGTGGCGCGCATATTCCTGCCCGGGCCCTACGTGCCTTACGGGATTTTCGTCGCGCTGCCTTTCGTCGCGATCGCGCTGGCTGCGGCCTGGAAGCAATTGCGCCGGCCCAGCGCAGCGCGCGTCGCCGCAACCATCGAAACGCTGCGCGCCATGGCTGCGGAGGATTTTCTTGCAGCCGTCGAACGGGCGTTTCGCCGCGAAGGCTACGTGGTGACGCGCCTCGGCGGGGCGGGCGCGGAATTCGAACTGGCCAGGGCCGGGCGCATCGCCCTGGTCGGCGCGAAGCGCTGGAAGGCCGCACGCACCGGCGTCGAACCCTTGCGCGAGCTGCACGCGGCGGCGCGCGCACGCGAGGCGCAGGAGTGTATCTATCTCGCCGCGGGTGCGTTCAGCGACAAGGCGCTCGACTACGCCGCCGGGAAGAACATCCGGCTGGTGCGCGACGCGGAGCTGGCAAGCTTGCTCGGGCCGGCGCTGGCGCAGACCTGAAATTTGAGGCAGAATCTCTCGTAAGCGCTTGATGGCCGCGGCTTTTTGAGGATTGTTTCGCAGCGCATCAAGACCGGTACAGTGCATTCTGGAGATTTGAGGCAGGCGCACATGGCGGAAATTCCGCTGATCCTGACGCTGGACTTCCATGGCGTCCCGCACCGCTGGGTAACCTGGCAGCAATCCTGCTATTACTACGCGAAGAATCTGGTGGCCTGGACGCAGGGCGAGCGCGCGTTCACCTTTTACGGCGGCACCTCGCGCAAGACCGGCGAGCGCTCCAGCATAACCACCAACTCCATCATTGCGATCCGGGGCAGGGCGATGGCGGCCAAGGGATTCTCGCAGGTGCCGCCGCTGAACAATCGCGAGTTGTTCCGCCGCGACCGCCATATCTGCGCCTACTGCGGCGCCGAGTTCGGCTATCTGCGCCTCACGCGCGATCACATTACACCGCTGTCGCGCGGCGGACGCGACCACTGGATGAACGTGGTCTCGGCCTGCCGCCACTGCAACAGCATCAAGCGCAATCGCAAGCCCGAGGAAGCCGGCATGGAATTGATGTACACGCCTTACGTGCCGAACAAGGCCGAGTACCTGATCCTCACCAACCGCAAGATCCTGTCGGACCAGATGGGTTTCCTCGTCCAGCACGTCGCCGCGCACAGCCGCGTCATGCCGCACGCCGTGCGCGCGTAGGACCGGGCCTTCCTTGGCTCAGGATTTCTGGCGCCATTCCGGTTTCCATTTGCTGCGCCGCGACGCGGACGCTCGCCTGCTCGTCACCGATGATTTCCTGCGCGCCTACTATTTGCGCCCCGAGGTGCAGCCGGTCGAAGACTCCTGCTCAGGCGAGATCGCCCTGCACCGGGCCCTGCTCGCGGCGCCGCGCATGCCCGTGGGGCTGGCGCAGATCGACGCCATCGCCGATGCGGATGCACGTTCCAACTACCGCCTGCTGCTGGACTTTCGTGCCCGGCTGCTGGCTGCGCCTACGCTGGAGGCCTGTTACGTCGATCTGTTCGCAGGCGGCAAGCTCAGCGTGCCGCCGCTGTTCATCGACCAGCTGGCGCAGATCATCCTGAGGAACATCCTCGAGGGCGCGGACGATGCGCTGGAACTGCGCGCCGCGGAGCTGTTCTATCGCGAGCAGAAGGCGAGCGTGCAGCAGGGCGCCGTGATGCTTGCCGATCTGGAAACGGTCGAGTTGCACGCCGCCGGCAGCATCGGCGCCGGCGGCAAGACGGTCGGGGGACTCGAGCAGTTGATTGCCGAGGCGCAAGCGCCGTTCCAATTGGGTGCGCAGGCGCCGTTCCAAACAGGTGCGCAGGCGCCGTTGCATCAGGCTACGGAGCCGCCGCATGTCGCAAGACTCGACGTAATCGACAGCGGCAATGCGCAGCTGTACTGGGCGCGCGACGAGCGCCACGATTTCGTTATCAGCATCAACCACGGGCGTGCGGCGCTCGCGGCGTTTTGCCGGGTGCTGGAGCGCTGGATCGCGCACCTGTCCGGCGTGCGCGTGAGCGTGAGTTCGGTGCCGCGCATCGACGAGGCGCGCTGGGCATGGCACATAGGCCTGGACGCGCAGTCAACAATGTTGCTGAACGATTTGTGGCGCGGCGAGGAGGTGGAGCGCGACCGGCTCGCGCGCCTGCTCGCCCTGTTCCGGCTGGATTTTGCGGATGCGGGCGAAATGCGCGCCGACATCGCCGGCAGGCCGGTCTACCTCGCGCTGTCGATGGGAGAAGACGCGGTGGTGCGCATGAAGCCGCAAAACCTGCTCACCAATCTGCCGCTGGCGCGGGCCGCATGAACCCAGACTACTGGTTGCGCGCCAAGCGCGCGCTGGCGCGCCGCGACGCGGTGCTCGCAGGCATCATCCGCGCCCATCCGCGCATAGCGCTCGCGCGCCGCGGCGAGCCGTTCAAGACGTTGGCCCGTTCCATCGTCGGCCAGCAGATTTCAGTGAAGGCGGCGCAATCCGTTTGGAACCGGGTGCTCGCCCTCGCCCCGGCGGCGACCCCGGAGCAGGTGCTCAAGGCGCGCCGCCGGCTCTGCAGCTGCGGCCTGTCGCAGCGCAAATCCGAGTACATCGCGGATCTCGCGCGCCACTTCGCCGACGGCAGCATCCATGCGCGCGACTGGCCGGACATGGACGACGAGGCCGTGATTGCCGAACTGGTCCAGGTGCGCGGCATCGGCCGCTGGACGGCGGAGATGTTTCTGATATTCAACCTGCTGCGACCCGACGTGCTGCCGCTGGACGACCTGGGACTGCAAAAGGCGATCGGCCTGCACTATTTCAACGGTGGGCGCATGGGGCGCGAAGCCATGCGCGAACTGGGCGCGAACTGGGCGCCGTGGCGCTCCGTCGCGACCTGGTACTTGTGGCGCAGCCTGGATCCGGTGCCGGTGGAATACTGAAGCCACGCGGCAAATAGTCGTTTTGCCAGGGCTCGAGGTGCGCGGCGACTGCGTACGCTGCCAGGGCAGTGCGCTAGAATACGCGCTTCCACGCATACGCGGCGGCGCCAGCCATTGAAGACGAGCTTCCTCGAATTTGAACAAGCCATTTCCGATCTCGAATCCAAGATCGAGGAATTGCGCTTTGTCCAGGACGACTCGGCGGTGGACATTTCCGAGGAAATCGCGCGGCTGCAGAAGAAAAGCAATGCGCTGACCAAGGAACTCTACGCCAAGCTCACGCCCTGGCAGATGGCGCAGGTGGCGCGTCATCCGCAGCGCCCGTTCACCCTGGATTACATCAATGCGCTGTTCACCGATTTCGAGGAACTGCACGGCGACCGCGCCTATGCCGACGACCATTCCATCGTCGGCGGCCTGGCGCGCTTCAACGGCCAGTCGGTCATGGTGATCGGGCAGCAGAAGGGGCGCGACACCAAGGAGAAGCTGCTGCGCAACTTCGGCATGCCGCGTCCGGAGGGCTACCGCAAAGCGATGCGCCTGATGCGCCTCGCGGAAAAATTCGCCATCCCGGTGCTGACTTTCGTCGATACCCCCGGTGCCTACCCCGGCATCGGCGCCGAGGAGCGCGGCCAGTCCGAGGCGATCGGCCGCAGCCTCTACGTCATGGCGGAACTGCGGGTGCCCGTCATCTGCACCGTCATCGGCGAGGGCGGCTCGGGCGGCGCGCTCGCGCTCGCCGTCGGCGATATCGTGATGATGCTGCAGTACGCGATCTATTCGGTGATCTCGCCCGAGGGCTGCGCCTCCATTCTCTGGAAAAGCGCCGACAAGGCGCCCGAGGCGGCTGAAACGCTGGGCATCACCGCCAGCCGGCTGAAGACGCTGGGGCTGATAGACAAGATCGTCAACGAACCCCCGGGCGGCGCCCACCGCGACCACGCGGCCATGGCGCAGAACCTGAAGAAGGCCTTGCAGGATGCGCTGCGCGCATTTTCGAACAAGGGCGTGGACGAGTTGATCGAGGCGCGCTTCGAGCGGCTGATGAAATATGGCAAGTTCAAGGACGTCGAAACCCAGTAGCGTCGACCGCGTCGAATCCACGGTAGGTGCGGCGCTGGCGGCCTTGCTCCCGCGCGGCGCCAGACTGGTGCTGGGCTTGTCCGGCGGCCTGGACTCGATGGTGTTGCTGGAGGTGCTGCGCCGCCTCGCCGGGCCGCTGGACTTTCGCCTCGCCTGCGTGCACGTCAACCATAACATCAGCCCGAACGCGCGCCGCTGGGCCGCGTTTTGCGCACGCTGCTGCAAACGGCGCGCAATCGCGCTGGCGGTGCATGAAGCGGATGTCGGACCCTATCGCGCCGAGGGCCTGGAGGCTGCCGCGCGCCGCGTCCGCTACGAGATCTACGCCAGGCAGAAGCAAGCGGATTTCATCGTGCTTGCGCAGCATCTGGACGATCAGGCGGAAACCCTGCTGTTGCAGCTGCTGCGCGGTGCCGGGGTGAAGGGCGGCGCGGCGATGCCGTTGATGCGGGCGCAGGCACGCGGCAAGCGCGAACCGGGGGCGCGGGCGCCTGCGATTCTGCGCCCGATGCTTGCGCTTTCGCGCAATCAACTCGAGGCCTACGCGCGCGCCAACAGTTTGAAGTGGGTCGAAGACGAGAGCAACGCCGACACGAGCTACGACCGCAATTTTCTGCGCCACCGGGTGCTGCCCGTGATCGCGCAGGCGTTTCCCGGATATCGCACGACGCTGGCGCGCGCCGCCGGCCATCTGGCCGAGGCGAGCTTGATTCTGGATCAACTGGCCCAGGACGATGCCAAGCGCGCGGCAAAGGGGAACACGCTGGTCGTGGCGCAGCTGCGGCGGTTGGGCATCGCCCGGGCGAAGAATCTGCTGCGCTGGATGCTGCAGCGCCAGGGCAGTGCAGCGCCGGAAGCGGACCGGCTGCAGGAAGGGCTGCGCCAGTTGTTCGAAGCGGGCGAGGATGCGGCCGTGCGCGTCACGCTGGGCAGCACGGAACTGCGCCGCTACGGCGCAAGCGCCTATCTGCTGGCCGCGCTCCCGGACGCGCCCGCGCAATTGCGCCGCGACTGGGATGGCAGGCGCCTGTGGGAATTGCCCGAACTGGGCGGGGCGCTGCACTTCAAGCGCAGCCTGGGTGCAGGCCTCGCCTGCGCGCATGTGCGCGAACAGGGTTTGAGCCTGCGCTTGCGCCAGGGGGGCGAGAAACTGCGCCTGCGCGCGCAGGGGTCTACGCGCAGCCTGAAAAATCTGTTGCAGGAAGCGCGCCTGCCGCCGTGGGAGCGCGAGCGCCTGCCTTTAGTCTATTGCGGTGACGTGCTGGTGGCTGTGCCCGGCCTCGGTGTGGCCAGCGGCTGGGAGGCCGGGGCCAAAGAATACGGTTGGGTGGTCGGCTGGCGGCCGCAGGCTTGAGCCGGGGCGACGCCTGCGTCTTGCGCGGGTTCCTGTAGCGCCGAGCCTGCCCCGCCGGGAATCTGAAATCGGTGCCGCGCAGGCGACATAAAGCAAAATCCCTGATAAAATATAGCGTTAAGCATTAACCCGACCTCAAACTATTGGAGATTTGCATGGCTGTGGAACGCACCCTATCCATCATCAAGCCCGACGCGGTGGCCAAGAACGTCATCGGCAAGATTTATTCGCGCTTTGAAACCAACGGCTTGAAGCTGATCGCCGCGCGCATGCTGCATTTGTCTCGCGCCGAAGCCGAGGGCTTCTACGCGGTGCACAAAGGCCGGCCTTTTTTCGAGGATCTGGTCAAGTTCATGATCTCGGGCCCGGTCATGGTGCAGGTGCTCGAAGGTGAGGATGCGATCGCCAGGAACCGGGAGCTGATGGGTGCGACCGATCCGAAAAAAGCGGACAAAGGCACGATACGCGCCGATTTCGCCGACAGCATCGATGCCAACGCCGTGCACGGGTCCGACGCCGTGGATACCGCCAAGGTGGAAATCGCCTATTTTTTCCCCAGCCTGAACATCTATTCGCGCTGAACCCGTGCCAGCCGTGAATCCGAACCTGCTCAACTTCGACGCCGCGCAGCTGAATGCCTTCTTCGCCGAAATCGGCGAGAAGCCGTTTCGCGCCAGGCAACTGCTGCGCTGGATGCACCAGTACGGGGAGGCGGATTTTTCCAACATGAGCGACCTGGCCAAGCTGCTGCGGCAAAAGCTCGCCGCCTGTGCCAGGATCGAGATGCCACGGGTCAGTTCCGATGCCACTGCCGCAGACGGCACGCGCAAATGGCTCATAGACGTGGGCAATGGCAACGCGGTCGAAAGCGTGTTCATTCCGGAAACCAGCCGGGGCACCCTGTGCGTGTCCTCGCAGGCAGGCTGCGCGCTCGACTGCAAATTCTGCTCCACCGGCAAGCAGGGCTTCAACCGCAACCTGAGCACGGCCGAGATCATCGGCCAGCTCTGGATCGCAAACAAAGCCCTGGGCGCCACGCCCAAGGGAGAGCGCATCGTCAGCAACGTGGTCATGATGGGCATGGGCGAGCCGCTGGCGAATTTCGACAACGTGGTGGCGGCCATGCGCCTGATGCTGGACGACAACGCCTACGGGCTGTCGCGCCGGCGCGTGACGCTGTCGACCTCGGGCATCGTTCCCGCGATCGACCGCCTGCGTGAGGCCTGTCCGGTGGCGCTGGCGGTATCGCTGCACGCGCCCAACGACGCGCTGCGCGACACTCTGGTGCCGATCAACAGGAAGTATCCGCTCACCGAGCTGCTGGCCGCGTGCAGGCGCTACCTGCACAAGGCGCCGCGGGACTTCATCACTTTCGAGTACGTCATGCTCGACGGTGTGAACGACCGCGCCGAGCACGCGCGAGAATTGATCGAGCTGGTGCGCGAAGTGCCGTGCAAGTTCAACCTGATTCCGTTCAATCCTTTCCCGAATTCCGGTTTCAAGCGATCGCCGCGTGAAACCATCCGCCGCTTCGCCGAGATCCTGATTTCTGCCGGACTGGTGGTGACGACGCGCAAGACGCGCGGGGACGATATCGACGCCGCCTGCGGACAGCTGGCCGGGCGGGTCGAAGACAAGACCCGGCGCACGCGCCGCGCAGTGGAGATACAGCCATGCTGAAAGCGACAATTCTGCTCGCGACGCTCATTGCATGGGGCGCGCTGGCCGGCTGCGCCCCGACGTCTTCCACCACTCAGGCCGATACGGTGGAAACCGGCACGCTGATCGGCGAGGTGGGCGATCCGCGCAACCGCGCGCGCATCCACACCGAACTCGCCTCGGCGTATTTCGAGCGCGGCAACATGGGCGTCGCGCTGGAAGAATTGCGCATCGCGATTGCGGCCGACCCGACGTATGCGCCGGCTTACAGCGTGCTCGGGCTGGTGCACATGGACCTGCGCGAGAACGAGGTGGCGCAGCAGAATTTCGCCAAGGCGCTCGCCCTGTCCCCGAACGATCCGGACATCAACAACAACTACGGCTGGTTCCTGTGCCGCAGCGGGCGCGAGGAGCAGTCCATCGCCTACTTCCTCGCGGCGCTGAAGAACCCGCTTTACAACACGCCGGCGCGCTCCTACGTCAACGCCGGGCTGTGCTCCATCAAGCTGAACGACGGGCGCGACGCCGTCAACTTTTTCGAGCGCGCGCTGCGCAGCGAGCCGGACAATCCGCTCGCCTTGCTCAACCTGGCGTCGCTGCAGTACAAACACGGCCAGCTGGAAGCGGCGCGCAAGTCGATCTCGCGCTTCAACAAGGTGGTCGAGCCCAGCGCCGAATCCCTGTGGCTGGCGCTGCGCATCGAGCACAAGCTGGGCGACAAGGCGGCAGAGAATGCGCTTGCCGCGCAGCTGCGCCGGCGTTTCGCGGGGTCCCCCGAATACCAGAGTCTGCTCAAGGGCCAGTTCGAATGAGCGAAGCGGCGCCGGCAACCGAGCAAGCCAGTCCGGGCCGGGCGCTGGCGTCCATCCGCGCCGAGCTCAAGCTCAGCGTGGCGGACGTGTCGCAGCAGATCAAATACAGCATCAGGCAGATCGAGGCCATCGAGGCGGACGACTACGCCAAGCTGCCGGGCACGACCTTCGTGCGCGGCATGATCCGCAGCTATGCCAAGCTGTTGCAGATCAATCCGGCGCCACTGCTCGCCGATCTGGGCCGGCGCGACATTCCCGCGCCGGTCACGGTGGATCTGCGCACCGGCTCGCAGGAACCCTTTGTCGAGGGCGGCGGGAAATCCAACCGGATCTATGTCTTGCTGTCGGTCGCTGCCCTGGTGGCGGTGGCGGTCGTGGCATACGAATGGTGGACCAATCCCCTGGACACCGGTGAAGTGGTGACGGTGATGCCCAGAACCGAGCAGGGCGATACGGGCGCGGCCAGGCCTGCGCCTGCGGCGATGCCTGCGCCCGCACCGGCGCCGCCTGCGCCAGCGCAAGTGCCAGTGCCCGAGGCGCCTGCGGCGAGTGACCCGCCGCAGGCCGAGCAGCCGGCGCCGACCGCATTGCCGGCCGTAGCGGCCGAAGCCGGCAGCAGCCAGTTGAAGCGCATAGAGCTCGAATTCGACCAGATATCCTGGGTGCAGATCAAGCAGCGAAACGGCAAGGTCCTGCTGTCGCAGCTCAACCCGGCGGGCACCATGCAGGTGATCGAAGGCGAGCCGCCGTTCGAAGTGGTGATAGGCAACGCCGCCAAGGTGCGGATGAAGTACAAGGACGAGCCGGTCGACTTGCGGCCTTATTTCAAGACCGACGTCGCACGCCTGACTCTCGAGTAAGCCAAATGTCCAGGACACGCAGGAACACGCGCACGGTGCGCATCGGGGACATCGCCATCGGCGGCGGCGCGCCCATCGTGGTTCAGTCGATGACCAACACCGATACCGCCGATGCGCGCGCCACGGCAGAGCAGATTTGCGATCTGGCGCGCGCGGGTTCCGAACTGGTGCGCATTACCGTCAACACCGCGGAGGCGGCGGCGCAGGTCGCGCATATCCGCGACGAGCTCGCGCGCAAGGACTGCGCGGTGCCGCTGGTGGGGGATTTCCATTTCAACGGCCACCGCCTGCTGAGCCAGTACCCCGAGTGCGCCGAGGCGCTGGCGAAATACCGCATCAACCCGGGCAATGTCGGCAAAGGCTCGAAGCGCGACGAGCAGTTCGCCACCATGATCGAAATGGCCTGCAAGTATGAAAAGCCGGTGCGCATCGGCGTGAACTGGGGCAGTCTGGATCAGGAACTGCTGGCGCGCCTGATGGACGAGAACGGCGCCAGCGCCCAGCCAGAGCCGGCCGACGCGGTGATGCGCGAGGCGCTGGTGGTGTCGGCGCTGGAGTCCGCCGCGCAGGCGCACCAATGGGGCCTCCCCGCCGACAGGGTCGTGCTCTCGTGCAAAGTCAGCGGCGTACAGGATCTGATCTCGGTCTATCGCGAGCTGGCCGCGCGCTGCGATTATCCGCTGCACCTCGGACTCACTGAAGCGGGCATGGGCTCGAAAGGCATCGTCGCCTCGACTGCGGCCCTGTCGGTGCTGCTGCAGGAAGGCATAGGCGACACCATCCGCATTTCGCTCACGCCCGAGCCCGGGGGCGATCGCACGCGCGAAGTGCTGGTGGCGCAGGAAATCCTGCAGACCATGGGCCTGCGCTCGTTCGCGCCCATGGTCATCAGCTGTCCCGGCTGCGGGCGCACCACCAGCACCTATTTCCAGGAGCTCGCGGCGAACATACAGGCATACCTGCGCAGCCAGATGCCCCTGTGGCGCGAACGGTTTCCGGGCGTCGAAGGCATGCACGTGGCGGTGATGGGCTGCGTGGTAAACGGCCCGGGCGAATCCAAACATTCCAACATCGGCATCAGCCTGCCGGGCTCGGGCGAGCGGCCGGTCGCGCCGGTATTCGTGGACGGCGAGAAGACGGTCACGCTCAAGGGTGAAACCATCGCCCTTGATTTCCAGAAGATCGTGGACGAATACGTGCGCAGTCATTACGGTGCGGGCGCCGCCAAAACCGTCCATGCGATCCCGAACAAGGCTGTCCTCTAGGCCAACCATGATCCGAACCGAACGATGAGCCATACCTTGCAGGCAGTCCGCGGGATGAACGACATCCTGCCGGAGGACGCGGCGCTGTGGGAGGAGCTGGAGGAGACGCTGCGCTCCTGGCTGCGCAGCTACGGCTATCGCAACCTGCGCACGCCGCTGCTCGAGCCGACGGCGCTGTTTCGCCGCGCCATCGGCGAGGCGACCGATATCGTCGAGAAGGAAATGTACAGCTTCGTCGACGAGCTGAACGGCGAAGCGCTGACCCTGCGCCCGGAAGCCACTGCGTCCACGGTGCGCGCGGCGATCCAGCACAATCTGCTCTACGGCAGCCCGCAAAGACTGTATTACCTGGGCCCCATGTACCGCCATGAGCGGCCGCAGAAGGGGCGTTACCGCCAGTTTCACCAGGTCGGGGCGGAAGCCCTGGGCTATGCCGGTCCGGATGTGGATGCCGAACTGCTGCTGATGTGCGCACGGCTGTGGGACGACCTGGGGCTCTCCGACATCAAGCTGCAGCTCAATTCCATCGGCAGCCCGGAGGAGCGCCTGCGCCACCGCGCGGAACTGGTGCAGTATCTGCAGGCGCACGAGGACGTGCTCGACGCCGACGCCAGGCGCCGCCTGCATTCCAATCCCCTGCGCGTGCTCGACAGCAAGAATCCGCAGATGCAAGCGATGATCGAGGCGGCGCCGCGGCTGCTCGATCACCTGGGCGAGGCCTCGCTGGCGCATTTCGAAGGGGTGCAGCAGGTGTTGAAGGACACCGGCATTCCCTACAGCATCAATCCGCGCATGGTGCGCGGACTGGATTATTACAATCTTACGGTGTTCGAGTGGGTCACCGAGCGCCTCGGCGCACAGGGCACGGTGTGCGGCGGCGGGCGTTACGACGGACTGTTCGAGCAGATCGGCGGCAAACCGACGCCGGCATGCGGCTTTGCCATGGGGCTGGAGCGGCTGCTGGGACTGATGCAGGAGTCGCGTGCGCGGGAACCCGCAGCCCATTGCGAAGTCTACGTCGTGCACCAGGGCAGCGCGGCAGACCGCATGGCCTTCGCCGTTGCCGAGGAGTTGCGCAACTATGGCCTGTCGGTGCTGCAGCATTGCGGCGGCGGCAGCTTCAAGGCGCAGATGAAAAGAGCCGACGCGAGCGGCGCGGTGCTTGCCGTGATTCTGGGCGAGGACGAGGCGGCCAGCGGCGAGGCGAGCGTAAAACACCTGCGCGTGGCGCGCGAACAAGTGCGCGTGGCGCGCTCCGAGCTGCCCGACACCGTAAGCAATTTGTTGTACGTGGATGAAGGGCAAGAGGCCGTTTCGGAATTGGCGCAGCCGCCGCTGAATTAGACGGGCACCAGGGGCAGGGAAGGGGAGGAATCTGCATTTCCCTCCCGCAAGCCCTCATATCGATGATGGATTAAAGGACCAAGCATGGCTACATACGATCTGGAAGAGCAGGAACAGCTGGCCGCGTTGAAAGCGTGGTGGCAGGAAAACGGCAGCCTGGTGCTGACCGTCGTCACGCTGATACTCGTCGCGCTCGCCGCGTGGCAGGGCTGGAGCTACTATCAGCGCAACCAGGCGGTCCAGGCTTCGAATCTGTACGCCAAGGTGCAAAAGGCGGCGCGATCAGGCGATCTGAAGCAGGTGCAGGAAAACACCGGCGCGATACTCGAGGCTTATCCGCGCACGGCCTATGCCTCCATGTCGGCCCTGGTATCGGCCAAAGCGCACTTTCAGGGCGGCGACCTGAAGACCGCGCGCGCCCAGCTCACCTGGGTCGCAGAGAACGCCAGGGACGAAGGCCTGCAGGATATTGCGCGGCTGCGGCTTGCCAGCGTGATGCTCGACGAAAAAGCCTATGACGATGCGTTGAAGACCCTTGATGCCGCCCACGGCGCCGCCTTCGACGCGCTGTTCCTGGCGGCCAAGGGAGATATTTTCGTTGCCCAGGGCAAGAAGGAAGAGGCGCGCAGCGCCTATAAAGCTGCGCTGGACAAAGCGCCTGCGGGCGAGGCGACGCTGCGCGGATCGATACAGCTGCGCCTGGATGCGCTGGGAACCGCGAAATGAGGCGTGCAATCGCATTGGTTCCGCTGCTGGGGGCGGCTTTGCTCGTTGCCGCCTGCGGCGGCGGCAGCAGCGTCAAGCCGGAAATGGCGCAGCTGCCCGCACTCGCACAGTCGATCCGGGTGAATACGCTGTGGCAGGCGAATGTCGGCAGTTCGCAGCAGGCGATATTCGCGCCCGCGGTCGCGGCCGACAGCGTGTATGCGGCTGCGAATGACGGCTCGATCACGCGTCTGGATGCCGCGAGCGGCAGACAATTGTGGCGCGTCAGCGCCGGGGAGCGCCTCACCGGGGGCGTAGGCGCCGGCGAAGACCTGGTGGTGGTGGGCAGCGGCAAGGGCGAGGTGCTGGCTTTCGACGGCAGCGGCACCGCGCTATGGAAGGCCCAGGTCAGCAGCGAGGTGCTGGCCGCGCCGCAGGTGGGCAAGGGCGTGGTCGTGGTGCGCAGCGCAGACGGCCGCATTTTCGGTCTGGATGCGAGGGACGGAAAACGCAAGTGGTACTACCAGCGTTCGACGCCGGCGCTGACGGTGCGCTCGCCGGTGGGCATCAGCATAGCCGACGGCGTGGTCTACGCCGGTTTTGCCGGAGGCAAGCTGGTCGCGATCAGTCTGTCGAACGGCGCGGTGCGCTGGGAGGCGAACGTCGCATTGCCCCGGGGCGCCACCGAGCTCGAGCGGGTCACCGATGTAATCGGACTGCCGGTGGTGCAAGGGCGCGAAGTCTGCGCGGTGGCCTATCAGGGCCGTATCGGCTGCTTCGACGTCGCCAGCGGCCAGACCTTGTGGGGGCGCGACATGTCGAGCACTTCCGGGCTGGCCCTGGACGTACGCTACGCCTTCGTCAGCGACGACAAGGGCGCGGTGCATGCGCTCGATCGCTCGAGCGGCACCAGTTTGTGGAGACAGGACAAGCTGAGCATGCGCAATCTGTCGGCGCCGCTCGCGCTGGGGCACGAGATAGTGGTCGCGGACATTCAGGGTTATGTGCATTTTCTCTCGCGCGAGTCCGGCGCCTTTGTCGGCCGCGTGGCGACCGACGGCAGTCCGGTCAGCACCAATCCGGTCAGCCTGCCCAAGGGCGGCTTCCTGATACAGACCCGCAACGGCGGGCTGTATGCCTTCAACACTGAATAGAAAGAGCGATCAGCGCGCAAGCGCGGGGCGCGAGCAGGGGGGGATGTGAATTCCTTCCGGGCTGCGCCTGCCTGCGCCTGATCCGGCCCGCATGAAACCCACCCTAGTCATCGTCGGCCGGCCCAATGTCGGCAAGTCCACACTGTTCAACCGGCTCACGCGCAGCCGCGACGCGCTCGTGGCCGACATGCCCGGGCTGACGCGCGACCGCCACTATGGCGAAGGACGCGTGGGGGACAGGCCGTTTTTCGTCGTCGATACCGGCGGCTTCGAGCCGGTGGCGAAAGAGGGCATATTGCACGAGATGGCGAAGCAGACGCTGCAGGCGATTGCCGAAGCCGACGTGATCCTGTTCATGGTCGACGTGCGCCAGGGGCTTGCGCCCCAGGACCGCAACATCGCCGCCTTGCTGCGCAAGACCGGCAGGCGGGTGTTGCTCAGCGTGAACAAGGCCGAGGGCATGAACGCAGGCGTGGTCACGGCCGAATTCCACGAACTCGCGCTGGGGCAGCCCTATGCCATTTCGGCAGCGCACGGCGAAGGCGTAAACGATCTGGTCGAACTCGCGCTCGCCGGCTTCGAGCCCGACTCCGCGGAAGAACCGGCGACGGATCATCCGCGCATCGCCATCATCGGGCGTCCGAACGTCGGCAAATCGACACTCATCAACAGCCTGCTGGGTGAGAACCGTGTCATCGCGTTCGACCGGCCGGGCACTACGCGCGACAGCATCGATGTCCCGTTCGAACGCAATGGCAGGCGCTATACCCTGATCGATACGGCCGGACTGCGGCGGCGCGGCCAGGTGTTCGAGTCGGTGGAAAAGTTTTCCGTGATCAAGACCCTGCAGTCGGTGGACCAGGCAAACGTGGTGGTACTGGTGCTGGACGCGCAGGCGGAAATCTCCGAGCAGGACGCGCACATCGCCGGCTACGTGGTCGAGAAAGGGCGCGCGCTGGTCGTGGCCGTCAATAAATGGGACGGCATGGACGACTACGCGCGCGAGTGCGTCAAGCGCGATCTTGGACGCAAGCTCGGCTTTCTCGGGTTTGCGCGCTTTCACTACATTTCTGCCCTGCAGGGCAGTGGCCTGTCGGGCCTGCTGCCGTCGATCGACGAGGCGTATCGCGCCGCCATGACCAAATTGTCGACGCCGCGCCTGACGCGCATCCTGATCGAGGCGGTCGAGCGCCAGCAGCCGCCGCGCAAGGGCCTTACCCGGCCCAAGCTGCGCTATGCCCACCAGGGCGGCATGAATCCGCCGCTGATCGTCATTCACGGCAATGCGCTCGGCGCGGTGCCGGAGAGTTACCGCCGCTATCTGGAAGGGCGCTTTCGCGAGGAATTCTCGCTCCAGGGCACGCCCCTGAAAGTGCAGTTCAAGACCTCGACCAATCCTTACTTGAAAAAGCCCTAGGGCGCCCCAATATCCTTTCCGTGGTGGAAAATGACAAAGAATTCCATTACAGTGGCGGTTCAACAACAATGCTGTGGGAGGCACGATGAGCACTAAAGGGCAGTTGTTACAAGACCCGTTTCTGAACACGCTGCGCAAGGAGCACGTGCCGGTCTCCATCTATCTGGTCAATGGCATCAAGCTTCAGGGCCAGGTCGAATCCTTCGATCAATATGTGGTGCTGCTGAAAAACACCGTCACGCAAATGGTATACAAGCACGCGATTTCCACAGTCGTGCCGGCGCGCGCGGTCACAATTTCCTACGAACACACTGCTTCAGATAACTGAGACCTGCCGGCCTGCTGCCGCCAGGGCGCGCGATGTCTGAGCGCCCCGGGCGCGCAAATGCGGCTGTTCTGGTCGGCCTGGATTTCGGCGCCGACGGCTACAGCGAGAGCCTGGAAGAACTGCGCCTGCTGGTCGAGAGTTCCGGACTCAAGCCCCGCGCGCTGATCCAGGGCAAACGCCAGCGGCCGGACTCCGCGCTTTACGCAGGATCGGGGAAGGCCGAGGAGATCGCGGACGCGGTGCGCGAGCACGGCGCGGTGGTGGTGGTGTTCAACCACGAACTCTCCCCGGCGCAGCAGCGCAATCTGGAAAAAAAGCTGGACTGCCCGGTACTCGACCGCACCGGACTGATCCTCGGCATTTTTGCCCAGCGCGCGCGCAGCCACGAGGGCAAGCTGCAGGTGGAACTGGCGCAACTCGAGTACGCATCCACGCGTCTGGTGCGCGGCTGGACCCACCTTGAACGCCAGCGCGGCGGTGGGGGATTTCTCGGCGGCATGGGTGAAACCCAGATCGAGATCGACCGGCGCCTGATCGGAAAGCGCGTAAAAGCGCTCAAGGACAAACTGGTGCAGTTGAAGCGCCGCCGCGACGTGCAGCGTCGCGCGCGAGTACGCGGGGAGGTGCTGTCGGTTTCGCTGGTCGGGTACACCAATGCGGGCAAGTCCACGCTGTTCAACGCGCTGACCCATGCCGACAGTTACACTGCCGACCAGTTGTTCGCCACGCTCGACACCACGACGCGGCGCATGTACCTCGAAGGGGCGGGCAACCTGGTGTTGTCGGACACCGTGGGCTTCATCCGCGACCTGCCCCACGCCCTGGTGGCTTCGTTTCGCGCAACGCTGGAGGAAACGATACACGCCGATCTGCTGCTGCACGTGGTCGACGCCTCGAGCAGCGTGCGCGACCCGCAGATCGCCGCGGTCAACGCGGTGCTCGCCGAGATCGGCGCGGACGCAATTCCGCAGGTGCTGGCGTGGAACAAGATCGACCTGACCCCTGTTTTGCCGGGTTTGGAGCGCGACGAGTATGGTAAAATCTGCCGTGTCAGCTTGAGCGCCAAGACGGGCGCCGGCCTGGAATATCTCAGAACTGCACTGGCCGAAGTCGCGGCCGCGAAAAAGTCCGTAGCAATCAGTCGGGACATGGAGCATTGTCATAAGGATACGTATGTCACTTAACGACCCGCAATGGGGCAGAAAGGGCGGGGGCAGCGATCAGGGGCCGCCGGATCTTGACGAATTGTGGCGCAACTTCAACCAGAAGCTGAACGGCCTGTTCGGCAAACGAGGCGGAGGCGGTGGCGGTCCGAGCTCGGTCCAGCCGCCCAGCATGCGCCAGATCGGCGGCGGCGCGGGATTGCTGGTCGTGCTGGCGCTCGTTGTGTGGCTGGCGAGCGGCTTTTATACCGTCGACGAGAAGGCGCGCGGCGTGGTGTTCACCTTCGGCAAGTATTCCGAAACGACCAGCCCCGGCCTGCGCTGGCGCTTCCCCTTTCCGTTCCAGTCGCAGGAGATCGTGAACCTGTCCTCGGTGCGCACCGTGGAGGTCGGCTACCGCAACAGCGTACAGACCAAGGTGCCGAAGGAATCGATCATGCTCACCGGCGACGAGAACATCATCGATATCCAGTTCGCCGTGCAATACACGCTGAAGGACCCGCTCGATTACCTGTTCAACAACAAGCGGCCGGACGACACCGTGCTGCAGGCGGCCGAAACCGCGTTTCGCGAAGTGGTCGGGGCGAGCAAGATGGACTTCGTGCTGTACGAGGGGCGCGAGCAGGTGGCGACCGAGGCGCAGAAGCTGATACAGGAGATCCTCGACCGCTACAAGACGGGCATCGCGATCAGCCGCGTGACCATGCAGAACGCGCAGCCGCCTGAGCAGGTGCAGGCCGCGTTCGACGACGCGGTCAAGGCCAAGCAGGACCTGGAGCGGCAGAAAAACGAGGGCCAGGCCTATTTCAACGACGTCGTGCCCAAGGCGCGGGGCGCCGCTTCGCGCCTGACCGAGGAAGCGCAGGGTTACCGCCAGCGCGTACTCGCCAACGCCGAGGGCGAGGCCAGCCGCTTCAAGCAGGTGCTGACCGAATACGACAAGGCGCCGCAGGTGACGCGCGACCGCATGTACATCGAGACGGTGCAGCAGATCATGAGCAGCACCAGCAAGATTCTGCTCGACGCGAAGAGCAGCGGCAACCTGCTGTACCTGCCGCTGGACAAGATCATGCAGATGTCCAAGGGATCTGCGGCGGATGCGTCGGCGCCCTCCGGGCAGTCGCTGATCGAGCCGGGGACAAATCCGAATTCCGCGGCGCGCTCGCGCGACGCGCTGCGCGACAGACAAAGAGAGAGCCGGCCATGATGAACAACCGCATGGGAATCGTGCTCGCCTTCATCCTGGCGGTGGCGGTGCTGACGAGCATGACGCTGTTCACCGTGGACCAGCGCGAGCGCGCCATCGTGTTCCAGCTGGGAGAGGTCAAGGAAGTCATCACCAATCCCGGGCTGCATTTCAAGTGGCCCTTCATCCAGAACGTGCGCTACTTCGACGCGCGCATACTCACGCTGGATACGCCGGACGCCGAGCGCTATATCACCTCGGAGAAGAAAAACCTGCTGGTGGATACCTTCGTGAAGTGGCGCATCATCGACGCGCGCCAGTACTACAAGAGCGTCGGCGACGAGGCCCGGGCGGAGACGCGCATTTCGCAGACCGTCAATGCGACGCTGCGCGAGGAGTTCGGCAAACACACGGTGCAGGAGGTGGTGTCGGAGGATCGCGACGTGATCATGAAAGTCGTGCGCGAGCGCGCCAATCTGGACGCGAAGCAGATCGGCGTCGCGATCATCGATGTGCGCCTGAAGCGGGTCGATCTGCCGCAGGAAGTGAGCGACTCGGTGTACAAGCGCATGGAGGCGGAGAGAAAGAGCGTGGCCAACCAGCTGCGTTCGGAAGGCGCAGCCGCGTCCGAGCGCATACGCGCCGAAGCGGACAAGGAACGCGAGGTGATCATCGCCAACGCGTACAAGGAGGCGCAGCGCATCAAGGGCGAGGGCGATGCGAAGGCGGCGGCCGCCTATGCGCAGGCGTACGGCCAGAATGCGGAGTTCTACTCTTTCTACCGCAGCCTCGAAGCCTACCGCTCGAGTTTCAAGGACCGCAGCGACGTGCTGGTGCTGGAGCCCAATTCGGAGTTCTTCAAGTATCTCAAAGGCCCCGGCAAAGGCAGCAAGTAGCGTTCACGGGGGCGCCGAAGGTGGGGACCACTTTCCTGATGGCGTTTGCGCTGATGCTGGTGATCGAAGGCATCCTGCCGTTCCTGTTCCCGGCGCAGTGGCGCGAAACCTTTCGCCGCATCATCCAGTTCAGCGACGGCCAGATCCGGTTTTTCGGCCTGTCATCGATGCTCGCCGGCCTGTTGCTGTTGTTGTTTGCGAAGTGAGGAGCAAAGGGTGGCGAGCGAATCCGAAAGCATAGCCGGGGCTGCAGTGCGCGCCGCATGCTTTGCGCTCCCCGTGAACTTTCATGCGTAACTGGGTACTGCCGGAATATATCGAGGACATCCTGCCGCCGGAGGCGCGGCGGATAGAGTCTTTGCGCGCGCAGCTGCTGGAATTGTTCCGCGTCCACGGCTTCGAGCTGGTCATGCCGCCGCTGCTCGAGTACACCGAGTCCTTGCTCACGGGCACCGGCCACGACATGGACCTGCGCACGTTCAAGCTGGTGGACCAGCTGTCCGGGCGCACCATGGGCATCCGGGCCGACATCACGCCGCAAGTGGCGCGCATCGACGCTCATCTGCTCAATCGCGAAGGCGTGACCCGGCTTTGTTACTGCGGTTCGGTGCTGCATACCCTGCCCGCCGGACTGACATCGACGCGCGAACCGCTGCAGATCGGCGCCGAGATCTACGGTCATGGCGGCATCGAGAGCGACCTGGAAATACAGGGGCTGCTGGAACAGGCGCTGAAACTGTGCAAACTGCCCGACGTGCGCCTGGATATCGGTCACGTGGCGGTGTTTCGCGCGCTCGCAAAGCGCGGCAAGGTCGGCGGGGAACTGGAAGCCGATCTGTTCGCAGCCCTGCAGTCCAAGGATGTCGCCGCCCTGCAAACGCTGACCAGGGGACTGGACAAGACGACGCGCGGCGCGATCCTGCTGCTGCCGGAACTCTATGGCGGGCGCGAAGTGATCGCGCGCGCGCGGCGCGCGCTGCCCAAGCATGCCGAGATCGGCCGCGCGCTCGCCGACCTCGAGCGCTTGACGGCGATGCAGGACCTTCCGGTGAGCATCGATCTCGCCGACTTGCGCGGCTATCACTACCACAGCGGCGTGGCGTTCGCGGCCTACTGTACGCGGCTGCCCAATGCCATAGCGCTGGGCGGACGCTACGACGGGGTGGGCAAGGCCTTCGGCCGCGCGCGGCCGGCGACCGGCTTCACGCTCTATCTGCTGGAGTTGGCGCGCCTGGCGCAGCCCGAGGCGGCGCGCGCAGGCATACGCGCACCGCGAGCGCAGGACCCCGCGCTCGCGGCGGCGATAGCGAGGCTGCGCGGCGCGGGCGAAATGGTGATCCAGGATCTGCCGGGGCACGAGAACACGCGCGACGCAGGGCGCTGCGCGCGCGAACTCGTCAAGCTGAAGGGAAAATGGCAGGTGAGAAAGATTTGAAGCCGCAAATTGGCGACCACCGGGCTAGCTGGAGCAGGGCCGACGTTGCGCGCATTGCCCGGAGGCCATTGCAGAATTTCCCAAGTGGCGCCGGACATATGCGAATATCGGGGGATGTCCCCCCGGGGGACTTTGCCCTACAGGGGGGATCGCGAGCTTGCGGGCGCATTCCCTGATCGTGAAATGAACTGTTGATTTTCTTTACTTGGACAGACGCATGGCAAAGAACGTGGTAGTGATCGGCACCCAGTGGGGTGACGAAGGCAAAGGCAAGGTCGTCGACTGGCTCACCGACCATGCCCAAGGCGTGGTGCGCTTCCAGGGCGGACACAATGCCGGGCATACCCTGGTCATCAACGGCAGGAAGACCATATTGCGGCTGATACCGTCGGGCATTCTGCGCGAAGGCATTGCCTGCTACATCGGCAATGGGCTCGTGATTTCGCCTTCGGCGCTGCTGCAGGAAATCGACGAGCTGGAATCGGCGGGCGTCGCGGTCGCGAACCGCCTGCGCATCTCCGGCGCCTGCCCCCTGATCCTGCCCTATCACGTGGCCATCGACCAGGCGCGCGAAGTTGCCAAAGGCGCAGACAAGATCGGCACCACGGGGCGCGGGATCGGCCCCGCCTACGAGGACAAGGTGGCGCGGCGCGCCATCCGCATGCAGGACCTGTTCAATCCGCAGCGCTTTGCCGAGAAGCTGCGCGAGGTGCTCGATTTCCACAATTTCGTGCTGCAGCACTATCTCAAGGCAAAGCCGGTCGATTTTCAGCAGACGCACGACGAAGCGCTGGCATACGCGCCGCGCCTCGCGCCGATGGTAGCCGATGTGTCTTCGGAACTCTATCGCGCTGCGGCCGCGGGAAAACATCTGTTGTTCGAGGGCGCGCAGGGTTCGCTGCTGGACGTCGATCACGGCACCTATCCTTTCGTCACCTCGAGCAGCTGTGTCGCCGGCTCCGCGGCGGGCGGCTCCGGAGTAGGCCCGCAGATGCTGCACTATGTGCTGGGCATCGCCAAAGCCTATTCGACCCGGGTGGGCAGCGGACCGTTTCCGACCGAACTCGAAGATGCGACGGGCGATCTGCTGCGCAAGAACGGCAATGAATTCGGCTCGGTCACGGGCAGGCCACGCCGCTGCGGCTGGTTCGATGCGGCGGTGCTCAAGCGTTCGGTTCAGATCAACGGTATCTCCGGCTTGTGCATCACCAAGCTGGACGTACTCGACGGCATGCAACAAATCAAGCTCGGCGTGGGTTACCGCGTCGGCGGCGAGACGCTGGATATTTTTCCCGCCGGCGCGGACGCCGCCAGGGATTGCGTACCGATTTATGAGGAAATGCCCGGCTGGACGCAGAGCACGGTGGGAGTGAGCCAGTTGGAGGCGCTGCCGAAGAATGCGCGCGCTTATCTGTCGCGGCTGGAGCAGGTCTGCGGCGTGCCGGTGGACATGATCTCGACCGGGCCGGATCGCAGGGAAACGATCGTCATAAGGCATCCGTTCAAGTAGAGGCCGGGAAACGCAGATGCGGGACGCCGAGGGCAAGCTGCCGCTGAACCAGTTGCCGCACAAGCGGCGCGCGGACGAGGATCGCATACACCTGCTCGAGGGCGTGCGGGTGCTGGACCTGACTACCTCCATCGCGGGTCCCTACGCGACCCTGCTGCTCGCCGACTTCGGCGCCGAGGTGATCAAGATCGAGCGGCGCGAGGGCGATGACAGCCGCGGCTGGGGGCCGCCGTTCCTGGCGCAGCAGTCGCTGTGGTTTTTGTCGGTGAACCGCAACAAGCGCAGCCTCACCCTCGATTTCAGCACATCGCAGGGGCGCGATCTGCTGCACGCGCTGGTGGTGCAGCACGATGTCGTGGTGACCAATCAGATAGGGAGCAGCCAGCGCAAGCTCGGGATAGA
Source organism: Burkholderiales bacterium (assembly GCA_014860355.1). Lineage (GTDB taxonomy): Bacteria > Pseudomonadota > Gammaproteobacteria > Burkholderiales > SG8-39 > 2-12-FULL-64-23. The sequence continues at coordinate 79,181 of JACZJV010000110.1, forward strand.
CCATGCGACGCTCGCCGCGCTCCGACCCGGCCTGGTGCATGTGTCCATCACCGGCTTCGGCGTGCAGGGCGAACGCAGCGACCTGCCGAGCTACGATCTGATCGCAGAAGGCTACAGCGGCGTCATGGACCTTACCGGCGAGGCCGATGCGCCGCCGCAGAAAGTGGGGACGCCGGCTGCAGACCTGCTCGCGGGCATGGATGCAGCGATGGCCGTCGCCGCCGCGCTGTACCGGCGCCGCGCCGACGGCAAAGGTTGCGCGATCGACATTTCAATGGTCGAAAGCATGACGCGTTTCATGGCGCCGAGGCTGGTTCCGTTTCTGGGTTCGGGCGAGCTGCCGCGGCGCTCGGGCGCGCGCGACAGCGTGATCGCGGTGTATCAGAGCTTCGACACCGCGGACCAACCGATCTCGCTGGGTTTGGGCAACGACGGCATCTGGCGCCGCTTCTGGGCGGCGGTGGGCGAGCCCGATTACGGTGCCGACGCGCGCTTTCGCAGCAACAAAGACCGGCGCGCGGCGCGCCCGGAAATCGTTGCGCGGATTCAATCGGTATTGCGCCAGCGCAAGCGCGGGGATTGGCTGGAACTGTTCGCGCAGCAGCGCATTCCCGCCGGGCCGATCAACCGGCTGGACGAAGTCGCCGCCGACCGCGAGCTGCAGGCGCGCGGGATGCTATATTCCGTCAGCGCATTCGACACCAGCATCCCGCAGGTGGGCCTGGGGATCCGCATCGACGATTCGTCGGAAACCTACCGCTCGCCGCCCCCGGGCCTGGGCGAGCATACGGACGCGGTGCTGCGCGAGGTGCTCGGCCTGAAGCCCGAGCAGATCGAACAACTGCGCGAACAACACATCATCTGAGGCAACCATGGCATACGAGGAAATTCTTTACGCAGAAGACGGACCGGTCGGTACCATCACGCTCAACCGCCCCGAGGACGGCAATATGTTCACGCCGCGCATGTGTCACGAGATACGCGACTGCATCAACGACATCCGGCGCGAGACGCGTACCCGGGTGATCGTGCTCACCGGCGCGGGGGAGCGTTTTTTCTGCATCGGCGGGCGCAAGGAAGGCATGGAAAAAACCACGCTCTACGCCGGTACCTTGCCGACGCTGGAGATGTACGAGAGCATCGACCGGCTGCAAAAACCGGTGATCGCCTCGGTCAACGGCTTTGCCGTCGGCGGCGGCAATGTGCTGCAGATGGTGTGCGACCTCACCATCGCCAAAGAGAGCGCGGTGTTCCGCCAGGTCGGGCCGATGATGGGCAGCTTCGACGCGGGCTACGGCACCTGGTATCTGGAGGATCTCGTCGGAAAGAAACGCGCCAAGGATATCTGGTATCGCAATCCGAAGATGAGCGCCGCCGAGGCGTTGCAGATGGGGCTGATCAACAAGGTGGTGCCCGACGCCGAACTGCAAACCGCCACGCGTGCGATGGCGCTGGAAGTGGCCGAACGCGGCGCGTTCGCGCTGGCTTCGGTCAAGGCGGCGTTCAACGCGCGCCACGGCGGGGTGGCCGGGCTCGCGCGCATGGCGCACGACCTGCTGCTGCGCGGCTACCTGGAGAGTGAAGAATCGCAGGAGCTGTCGCAGTCCTTCGGCGAGCGGCGTAAGCCGGATACGGATAAGTTCGGCCACTAGGCGCCGAGGTGGCGCAGTGAGCACGATTCTCACCCTGCACGACCCGCAAACCGCGCGCGTCTATTATGACCAAGGGCTGTGGCGGCAGGACACGCTGTACTCGCTGCTGCGCGACCACGCGGCGTCGCGCCCGGGGGCATTCGCGCTGCGCGATGCGGTCGAGCGCCTGAGCTGGAGCGAGCTGCACGGCTGGGTGGACAGCGTCGCCGAGGATCTGCACCAGGCCGGGATGAAGCGCGGGCAGCGCGTCTCGGTCTGGCTGCCGAGTCGAGCCGAGGCGATCGTGATCCTGCTCGCCTGCTCGCGCAACGGCTACGTATGCAATCCCTCGCTGCACCAGAACTACACCACGGGCGAAGTGCTGCAATTGCTCGCGCGCATCGAATCCTCCGCGTTAGTGGCGCAGGAAGGCTATGGCGCCGACGCGACGCGCCATGACGTATTCGGCCGGGCGCAGGCGCTCGCCGGCATGCGCCGCGTCTACCGCCTCGCGCCGCGCGGCCATTCGGTCGCAGGCGGCGGCAGTGCGTTCCCGCCGCAGCGGCCAGCACGATCATCGAGCCTCGCGCCGGACCTGAATCCGGACAAGGTCACCTACCTCGCCTTCACTTCGGGGACCACCGGCGCGCCCAAGGGCGTGATGCACTCGGACAACACGCTGCTCGCCAACGGACGCGCCATGGTGCGCGACTGGGGCCATAGCGCGGACTCGGTGCTGCTCAGCCTCAGCCCCACCTCGCACCATATCGCCAACGTCGGCCTGGCGCAGGCGCTGGTGGCCGGATTCGAGATGGTATTGAACGACCGCCCGGCGGGTTTGGACGTGATCGACTGGATCGCCGCGAGCGGCGCCACTTACGTCATGGGCGTGCCGACGCATGCGATCGACACCCTGGCGCAGATGCGCCGCCGCGGGCACGCCACGCTCGGCCGGGTCAAGGTGTTCTACATGGCCGGCGCCACCATACCCAGGGATCTCGCCGCCAGCTTTCTCGCCATCGGCATCAAACCGCAGAACGTCTACGGCATGACCGAGAACGGCTCGCACCAGTACACGCTTCCCGGCGACGATGCCGACACCATCGTGTCCACTTGCGGCCGCGCATGCAGCGGCTACGAAATTAGGCTGTGGCGGTCGGACGATCCGGACGTGGAAGTCGCTGCTGGCGAGATCGGCGAGATCGGCGGGCGCGGTGCGCTGCTCACCCTGGGGTATTTCGGCAATCAGCACGCGACCGAAGCTTCGTTCAACGCGCTGGGCTGGTTCATGAGCGGCGATCTGGGCCGTTTCGACGAGCGCGGCAACCTGCAGGTGGTCGGGCGCATGAAGGATCTCATCATACGCGGCGGGCACAATATCTACCCGGCGCGCATCGAGGACCTTGCGCACCGCCACGCGGGCGTATCCAAGGCGGTGGCCTTTCCGGTGGCGGATGAACGCCTGGGCGAGCGGGTCTGTCTCGCCGTCATCCCGCGCACGCCACCGGGGCCGGGCGCGGAGGAAATGCTCGCGCACCTGGACGCCGCCGGCCTGTCCAAATACGACATGCCCGAGTACTACCTGGTGATGACAGAGTTTCCGATGACCGCGTCGGGCAAGACCCTGAAGCGCGAACTCGTTGCCTGGGCCCGGGAGAGCCGCATCCAGCCCACACCTTGCCGCTACGGCGGCGCCGACAGACCTGTCACGAAGACCTGAGGTCAAAATGAGCGTGAAACTGACATGGCAAGATGAATTCGCAGTGATCACCCTGGACCGGCCGCAGGCGCTGAATGCGCTGTCGGCGTCGGTGTTGCGCGAACTGGCGCAGGCCTTCGATGAAGTGGCCGGCAGCAATGCGCGCGCGCTGATCGTCACCGGCGCAGGCGTGAAGGCGTTCTGCGCGGGCGCCGACATCAAGGAGCTTGTGGGCCGCAGCCTGTCCGAGCAAAGGCGCGATGCGGCCTACGGACAGGCGGTGCTGGCGCGTCTGGACGAGCTGCCCATGCCCTCGGTCGCCGCGATCAACGGCTATGCATTCGGCGGCGGGCTGGAGCTTGCGCTCGCCTGCACCTTCCGCATTGCCGTGGCGACGGCGAAAATGGGACTGCCCGAAATCAAGCTCGGGCTGATACCGGGCTACGGCGGCACCCAGCGCCTGCCGCGCGTGATCGGCGAAGCGCGCGCGCTGGACCTCATCATGAGCGGGCGCACGCTCGACGCCGAGGAAGCACTGCGCATCGGGCTGGTGCATCGTGTTGCCGAGGGAGATGTGCTCGCTGCCGCGATCAGCAACGCGCGCCAATTCAATGCCTATGGCCTGCCGGCGCTGCGCCTCGCGCGCGACGCGGTCAAGCGCGCGCTCGATGTTCCCTTGCACGAGGGGCTGAAAATCGAGGCGGACCTGAACACGCTCGCATTCCAGACCCAGGATGCGCTCGAAGGCATGAACGCTTTCATGCAAAAGCGCAAGCCGAAGTTCACGGACCGCTGAGGACGGGATGGCGGCGGATCCGGCTAGACGAGGCACCATCGCCGTCACCGGGGCGAACCGCGGCATAGGCGCCGCGATCGCGCTGGCGCTGGCGCGCGCGGGCTTCGGTGTCGCCTGCCTCACGCGCAGCGGCGGCGTGCCCGATGCCGGCGAAGACAGCGCCTTGCGCGCGCGCCTGTTGCCGCTGCGTTGCGACGTGCTCGACGAACAGGCGGTTGCCGCAGCCCTGGCGCTTGCCGCCGAAGGCGCCGGGGGGCTCATCGGCCTGGTCAATAACGCCGGCCTGCACACGGATGCAAAAAGCGCGGAACTGGCGACCGCTGACTACGAGCGCGTGATGGCGGTCAACGCGACCGCGGTATTCGCGACCGCGCGCGCCGCCTACCCGCATCTCGCGCGCGCGGGCGGCGGCCTGATCGTCAACATCGGCTCGTTCTTCGACAAGCTCGGGGTCAAGCGCAACCTCGCCTACTGCGCCTCCAAGGCCGCGGTCGGGGCGATCACGCGCTGCCTCGCGGTCGAGTGGGCAGCGCAGAACATACGCGTGGTCGACGTCGCGCCGGGCTACATCGTCACGGATCTCAACCGCGCGATGCTGTCATCGGGCCCGCTGCGCGCCTATCTGGACCAGCGCATACCCCGGGGAGAGCCGGGGAACGCGGAGGAGGTGGCCCGCCTGGTTGCGGCCTTGTTCCGCGAGGATTTGCGCTTTCTCTCGGGTGAGACGATTTACGTCGACGGCGCGCAGGGGATTGCGCATTGAAGGCGCGGTCATCGGCGTCGCCGCATGCGTGGAGGGAATTTGCGCGCTGCGCGCGCCAACCGCGTTTTCGGCACGGATAAAAAGCGCATCCGTACCGAAAACGCGGTTATGGATAAAAGCGGGAGCGGTTTGGGGGTGGCTTTTATACAAGATCGTCGATTGCGTACGGATGGGTTCATCATCCGTACGCAATCGACGATCCGCGCGGACGGTTTTTCGTCCGCGCAAAATCGATGCTTGGCGACAACGGCGACGCGAATCGGGTCGCCAACTATAAAAGTGAAATCGCATGAACACCCTTGAACGCCTGGACGCCTGGCTCACCCTGCCAGAAGAAGAGCGCATGCTGCTCGCCAGCGTGCAAAACCTTTCGCGCGATCAGCTTGCGCCGCGCGCCGAACATCACGATCGCAGCGCTGAATTCCCCTGGGAAAACGTCAAGGCGATCAACGGCCTGGGACTCAACGCGATGTTCGTTCCGGAGGCCTACGGCGGCGCACCCATGTCCTACCTCGCCTATCTTGCCTGCGTGCGCGAGATCAGCAAGGCCTGCGCCTCCACCGGCATCATCTGGGCCACCAATTTCCATGGCATCAAACCTGTGATCACCTTTGGCAGCGAAGAACAGAAGCAGCGCCTGCTGCCGCGCGTAGCCGAAGGCGGGTTGGTGTCGCTCGCGATCACCGAAGCATCGGCCGGCAGCGACGCCACCGGCATGAAGACCAGCTTCGAGCCACAGGGCGATGAGATCGTGGTGAACGGCGGCAAGACTTTCATCACCAGCGGCGATTGCGCCGACCTGTTGCTGGTATTCGGCAAGTGGAGCGGGATCGCAGACGCCAAGGGCGCAATCTCCGCGCTGGTGCTGGAGAAGGGCACGCCGGGCCTGTCGGTGCTGCGCACCGAAGACAAGCTGGGGCTGCGCGCCTCGAGCACCGCGGCGCTTTCCTTCGACAACTGCCGCGTGCCGCGCGCGAACCTGCTCGGTGAGCCGGGCGACGGGCTCAAGATCCTGCTCGCCTCGCTGAATAAATCGCGCCCCAGCGTCGCCGCACATGCGCTGGGCATCGCGCGCGCCGCCTTCGAGGATGCGATCGCCTATATCAACGAGCGGCGCCAGTCGGGGCGGCGCATCATCGAGTTTCAGGGCATACAGTTCATGCTGGCCGATCTCGCATCCGAACTCGCCTTGTGCGAGCGCTGGCTCTGGCATGTGGGCGCGCTCGTAGACGCGGGAGCTGAGGACATCGGCATCGAGGCCTCGATGCTCAAGCTGCGCGCGAGCGATCTGGCGATGCGCATGGCCACCGAGGCGGTGCAGTTGTTCGGCGGCTATGGTTACTGCAAGGACTATCGCGTCGAGCGCCTGATGCGCGACGCCAAGATCACCCAGATCTGGGAGGGCACCAACCAGATCCATCGCCAGCTGATCGGGCGCAGCTTCATGAACAAGACGAGAACGGCATGACGCAGCCACTGAGCGGCGTGTGCGTGCTCGATTTCAGCACGCTCCTGCCCGGGCCGCTGGCGACATTGCTGCTGGCGGAGGCGGGCGCCGAAGTCATCAAGATCGAGCGTCCCGGTTCCGGCGACGAGATGCGCTCCTATGAGCCGAAATTCGGGCCGTCGAGCGTGAATTTCGCAATGCTCAACCGCGGCAAGCGCTCGGTCGAGATAGACCTGAAGGCGCCGGATGCGCGCTCGCGTCTGCGGCCGCTGATTGCGCGCGCGGACGTGGTGCTCGAGCAATTCCGTCCCGGCGTGATGGACAGACTGGGTCTGGGCTACGAGGCGCTGGCCGAAATCAATCCGCGCATCATTTACTGCGCCATCACCGGCTACGGACAGAGCGGGCCCAAGGCGCAGCTGGCGGCGCACGATCTCAACTACGTGGCCGAATCCGGCCTGCTCGGGCTTGCCGCCGGCGCCGACGGCGCGCCCATCGTGCCGCCGGCATTGATCGCCGACATCGCCGGCGGCAGCTATCCGGCGATGATCAACATCCTGCTGGCGCTGCGCGAGCGCGAATCCAGCGGACGCGGGCGCAAGCTCGATGTAGCCATGGCGGACAATCTGTTCAGCTTCATGTACTGGGCGCTGGGCAACGGCCTTGCCGCAGGCGCCTGGCCGCGCGCGGGCGGCGAACTGGTCACGGGCGGCTCGCCGCGCTATCAGATCTACCGCACCAGCGACGGCAGGTTTCTCGCGGCTGCGCCGCTGGAACAGAAGTTCTGGGAGAATTTTTGCGAGGCCATCGGGCTCGAAGCGCAGTGGCGCGACGACGCACGCGATGCGCATGCTACCCGGGATGCGATCGCCAGTTGCGTGGCAGGCCGGACCGCCGCGGCATGGAGCAAGGCACTGGCCGGCAAGGACGTCTGCTGCGCCATTGTCGCCAGCGTCGAAGAAGCGCTCGCCGACGCGCATTTTCGGGCGCGCGGGCTGTTTGCGCAGCAACTTGTCGCTGGCGACCGCGCCATCTGCGCGCTGCCGGTCCCTATCGATCCTGCGTTCCGCCGGCCGGCGGCGCTGGGCTATCCGGCGCTGGGCGAGGACAATACCCTGATCGGAGAGTGAGGCGCATAGTGAACGAGACCCGTAGCCTGGCCGAATTCGTCGCCCGCCTGCGTTATGAAGATCTGCCGCAGGCGGTGGTCGAACAGGCCTGCCGCATCATCGTCGACACCGTCGGCTGCGCGCTCAGCGCCTGGACCGAAGACCCGGAAAAATCGCGCATCGCGCGCGAAGTCGCCGAACTCTATGCCAGCGCCAAGGGCGCGACGGTGATCGGCATCGCCGGGCTGAAATCACAGCCCGCGTTCGCCGCGCTGGCGAACGGCATCCTCGCCAATGCGGCCGACAACGACGACACGCACAAGCGCGCGCTGCTGCATACGGGTTCGGTGGTGGTGCCGCCGGCGCTGGCGCTGGCCGAAACCCTGGGCCTGTCCGGGCGCGATCTGATACTGGCGCTGGTCGCCGGCTACGAAGTGGCGGTGCGCGTCGGCATGGCGGTGATGCCCACGCACTACCGATTCTGGCACTCCACCGCGACCAACGGCACGTTCGGCGCGGCGGCCTGCGCGGCCAAAGCGCTCAAACTGGATGCAGATGCCGTGCAGCGCGCGCTGGGGCTCGCAGGCACACAAGCCGCCGGACTCAACGCCTTCTTCGAATCGGGCGACATGACCAAGAGCATCCACCCGGGCAAGGCTGCGTTCAACGGCATCCTGTCGGCGCAGCTGGCGCAGATGGGCGCGACCAGTCCGCCGTCCATACTCGAGCATCCCAAGGGCTATCTCAACGCCTATTCCACCGAGCCCAAGCCGCAAAAACTCACCGAAGGCCTGGGCAGCAGCTGGGAGATATTGCAGAACGGCTTCAAGTATTTTCCCTCCATCCTCGCGAGCCACTCGCCAATACAGGCCACGCTCGCGATCGTGCACGAACACCGGATCGACCCGCGGCAGATCGCGCACATCACCAACGAGACCTACAACACGGTGAAAAGCCATTTTTCCAACAAGGACGTGTCCACGGTGATGGCGGCGCGCGTGTCCGTGCCCTATTGCATTGCGGTCGCCGCCATCGACGGCGAGCTGACGCAGGCGCAGTTCGCGCCGGCGCGCATCGACGATGCGCTGCTGCGCGCAGTGCTGGCGAACACGGAAATCATCGCGGACGCCGGGCTCAATGCGCTGTACCCGGACAAGTTCCCGGCGCGCGTGACCATCACCTTGAACGACGGCACGACGTTTCAGCAGACCGTGCTCGTTCCCAAGGGCGATCCGCAGGATCCGCTCACTGCGGCCGAGCTCGACGCGAAGTTCCGCGGCAACGCCGACGCATTGCTCGGCGGCGCGCGCTCGGGCGAACTGCTGCAGGCGATCTACGGCCTGCCGGATGCGCGCGACGTGGACCGCCTGCGCGGCTTGCTGCATCCCTGAAATAGGGGTCGGGTTGAGGGTTTTGACCTTGACCTAGCCCGGGTCGATCGCTATCAGGAGTCGCCGTCTGCGCGCTGCTCAGGGCGGGATGCGACCGGCTCGCGCTCCCGCCGCATTTGATTCGAATCAAGCCGCGTCGCAAAAATAAGGTGATGATGTGCACTGGGACGGCTACGAGGGCCTTGCGCCGTGCATGAAATGTCGCTGATGGAAGGCGTGCTGCAGTTGATCGAAGACGCGGCGCGACTAGAGAAATTCTCCAGGGTCACCACGGTCTGGCTGGAAATCGGCCAGCTTGCCGGAGTCGAGGCCGAGGCGATGCGCTTCTGCTTCGAAGCGGCGACGCGCGGCAGCGTGGCCGAAGGCGCAAGATTGGAAATTCTTGCAATACCGGGGTCGGCTTGGTGCGCGCAGTGTTCGGCTGCTGTGGCCATGAGCGAAACGCCGGCTGCCTGTCCGCAATGCGGTACGTATCAGCTGCGGGTGACGGGCGGAACCGAAATGCGCGTGAAGGAACTCGAAGTCGGCTGATGGGAGCAAAGCATGTGCACGACCTGCGGCTGCGGTGAACATGAAGTGACGATAGGCGGCGGCGCCGCGCATCAGGGGCACGCGCATGCGCATGCCGACGCGCCCAGCCATGGCCACGGCGGCGGGCACGAACAGGTGGAGGTGCACGATCACGGCCACGCTGCAGTCGCTGCGCACGCACCCGGCCCCGGCGCGACGCGCAGGATGCGTATCGAGCAGGACATTCTGGCGAAAAACAATGCCTACGCGGCGCAGAACCGTCAAAGCCTGGCCGGGCGCGGCATCTTTGCATTGAACCTGGTTTCCAGTCCCGGTTCGGGGAAAACGACGCTGCTGTGCCGGACCATCGCCATGCTCGAAACCCAGGCAGTCGCAGTCATCGAAGGCGATCAGCAGACCAGCCAGGACGCCGAACGCATACGCGCCACAGGCGCACCGGCGATCCAGATCAATACCGGCAAGGGCTGTCATCTGGATGCGCACATGGTCGGGCATGCGATGGAAAAGCTGGCGCTGAAGGAGGATTCCCTGCTGCTGATCGAAAACGTCGGCAATCTGATCTGCCCGGCAGCCTTCGATCTGGGTGAGGCGCACAAGGTGGTGATCCTGTCGGTGACCGAGGGCGAGGACAAGCCGCTCAAATACCCGGACATGTTTCGCGTTGCCAGCCTCATGCTGCTGAACAAGGTCGACCTGCTGCCGCATCTGGATTTCAATGTGGACGCCGCCGTAGCCTACGCGCGCCGCGTCAATCCGGACATCCGCGTCATTCGCGTTTCCGCCACCAGCGGGGAGGGCATGGACGAATGGCTGGATTTTCTGCATGCCGGCATGGCCACAGCGCAGGCCGCGAAACGGGAAACCGTGGACGGCCTCAAGCGGCGGATCGCCCAGTTGGAGGCGCAGTTGCAAGGGCAGCCGCCTTGAACGCAGCCTTGCCTGTCGTCGCCCGCCGCGTCCGCGTCAGCGGGATAGTGCAGGGCGTCGGCTTCCGGCCGCTGGTCTGGCGCCTGGCGCAGGAACTCGATCTCGCCGGCTGGGTGCGCAACGATGCCCTGGGCGTCGATATTGCCGTCGAAGGCGCCTCGGCCGGAATTGCCAGGTTTCTGCAGCGCCTGCGCGACGATGCGCCGCCGCTGGCGCGCATCGACTCGGTCAATGCAGAGGAGGCCGCCCCCGAAGGCCTGGCGGGATTCAACATCGCCGCGAGCGCTGCCGGGCAATCCGCCACCTATATCGGCGCCGACGTCGCTGTTTGCGCAGACTGCCTGGCCGAGCTCTTCGATCCCGCCGGCCGCCGCTGGCGCCACTCCTTTATCACCTGCACCCACTGCGGCCCCCGCTATACCGTGACGCGCGCGCTGCCCTATGACCGGCCGCAGACCAGCCTGGGTCCGTTCCCCTTGTGTGCGGACTGCGCCGGTGAATACAGCTCGCCCGCGAACCGCCGCTTTCATGCCGAAACCACCTGCTGCCCGCACTGCGGTCCCCGCCTGGCGCTGGCCGACGGGGAAGGAAAGGCCATCGCAGGCGACCCGATCGCAGCGAGCCTGCAGCTGCTGCGCTCGGGGGCCATCGTCGCCGTCAAAGGCCTGGGCGGCTTTCATCTCGCCTGCGACGCGCGCAATGCCGAAACGCTGGCGCGGCTGCGCCGGCGCAAGAACCGGGAGGAAAAGCCTTTTGCCCTGATGGCGGCCAACGCGGCGAGCCTGCTCCCCTATGCGAAGATTTCACCTCAGGAGCGCTCGCTGCTCGAGGGCCGCGAGCGTCCGGTCGTTCTGTTGCGGGCGCAGTTTGGCAGCGCGGCCGCCTTGCCCGGGGTGGCGCCCGGTCTGCACTGGCTGGGCGCCATGCTGCCGAGCACCCCGATCCATTTTCTGCTGTTCCATGAAGCCGCCAGCCGCCCGGCCGGCAGTGCCTGGCTGGCGGCGCCGCAGGACCTGGTTCTGGTCATGACCAGCGCCAACCCGGGAGGCGAGCCTGTCGTGCGCGAAACTGCCGAAGCGCGCGAGCGGCTTGCCGGCATCGCCGACGCGATTCTGGATCACGACCGCGACATCGTTTCGCGCTGCGACGACAGCGTCATCCGTGCGTTGGGAGGCACTACGCAATTCATCCGGCGCAGCCGTGGCTACGCGTCCGCAAGCATCCGCCTGCCGCAGGCCGGGCCTACGGTGCTGGCTTTCGGCGCGCAGCTGAAGAGCAGCGTTTGTCTCACCCGCGGCGACGAGGCGTTTATGTCGCCGCACATCGGCGACCTGGACAATGCTGCGACCTGCGCATTCCATGAGGAGACGGTCGCGCGCATGCTCGATCTGCTCGAAGCAAGACCGCAGATCGTCGCCCACGACCTGCATCCGGACTACTTCAGCACACAAGCCGCCCTCGGGTTTGCAGCGGAGCACGGGCTGCCCGCAGTGGCCGTGGCGCACCACCACGCGCATATCGCCGCCGTCTGCGCCGAGCACGGCCGGCGCGGCCCGGTACTCGGCCTGGCTTTGGATGGCGCAGGCTACGGAACCGATGGGCAGGCCTGGGGCGGGGAATTGCTGCAGGTCGACGGCGCCCGGTGCGCGCGGCTGGGCCATCTGCGCCCCCTGCCCCTGCCTGGGGGCGATCGTGCCGCGCGCGAGCCCTGGCGCATGGCCGCCGCCGTCCTGCACGAACTGGACCGGAATGCCGAGATAGTCGCACGCTTGCCGCAGGCGGGCGCGGGCGTGCTCGCCACCATGCTCGCGCGCGGCATCAATTGTCCGCGCACGTCCAGCATGGGCCGGGTGTTCGATGCCGCTGCCGGCCTCCTGGGCCTCAGTGCCCGAATGAAATACGAAGCCCAGGCCGCGATCCTGCTGGAGCAGGCGGCAACGCGACACATCGAGCGCCACGGCTGGCCGCGAGCGATGGAGCAGGGCTGGAGCATAGGCGCCGAAGGGCAGCTGGATCTGCTCGCCCTGCTCGCATCGCTGGAGGGAGCGGCGGATGCAGACCAGGCGGCTGCGCGCTTTCATGCCACGCTGGCGGCCGCATTGGGCGAGTGGGTCGCGCAGGCGGCGCAGTCCAGCGGCCTCGCGACCCTGGCATGGGGCGGCGGCTGTTTTCTCAACGCCCTGCTGTGCGCCGGCCTGCGGCAGAATCTGGAACGACGCGGCATCGAGGTGCTTGCGCCTGCGCGCCTGTCACCCGGCGATACCGGCATCGCGCTCGGGCAGGCGTGGGTGGCGATGGATACCCTGGAGCGCTGACATGTGCCTAGCACTTCCCGTCCAAGTGACGGAACTCGGCGCCAGGGATACGGCGATCGTCGATCTGGGCGGCGTGCGCAAGGAAATATCGCTGGCGCTGCTCGATGAGGTGCGCGTCGGCGACTATGTGATTCTGCATGCAGGCTACGCCTTGTCGAAACTCGACCAGGAGGAGGCGGAAAAGACCCTGGCGCTGTTTGCGCAGATGCAGGCGGCCGGTCCCGCAGCGCCGTGAAGTACATAGACGAATTCCGCGACGGCGATCTCGCCCGGAATCTGGCGCAGAACATCGTGGCGGCAGCCGAACCCGGGCGGACTTACAGCTTCATGGAATTCTGCGGTGGTCATACCCATGCGATCTCGCGCTACGGACTGGTCGACCTGCTGCCGCGGAACCTGCGCATGGTCCACGGACCCGGCTGTCCGGTCTGTGTGCTGCCGATCGGGCGCATCGACATGGCGATCGACCTCGCGCTCACGCGGGGCGCCATCCTGTGCACCTACGCCGACACCCTGCGCGTGCCGGCCTCGGGCGGCATGTCGCTGATGAAGGCGAGGGCCGGCACCGGCGGCAGTTGCGCCGATGTCCGCATGGTGTACTCGACGCGGGACGCGCTGCAGGTTGCGCGCGACCATCCCCGGCGCGAGGTGGTGTTTTTTGCCATCGGCTTCGAAACCACCACGCCGCCGACGGCGCTGGCGATCCAGCAGGCGCAGAGCGAAGGACTCTCCAACTTCAGCGTGCTCTGCTGCCATGTGCTGACGCCGGCGGCGATCAGGACCATTCTGCAGTCGCCCGAAACGGAGCAGGGGCCCGCGGTGGCGATCGACGGGCTGATCGGCCCCGCGCATGTGTCGACCGTGATCGGCAGCCGGCCCTACGAATTCGTCGCCGCGGAATTTCATAAGCCCGTGGTGATCGCCGGTTTCGAGCCGCTGGACCTGATGCAGGCGATCCTGATGCTGGTGCGCCAGGTGAACGCGGGTCGCGCCGAGGTGGAAAACGAATTTTCGCGGGCGGTGAGCCGCGAGGGCAATCTGAAGGCGCAGGCGCGCGTGGCCGAGGTGTTCGAACTGCGCCGCGAATTCGAGTGGCGCGGGCTCGCGCTAGTGCCCCATTCGGCGCTGCAGATCCGCGCTCAGTATGCGGCGTTCGACGCCGAGCGGCGTTTCCAGCTCGAATACCGGTTCGTGCCGGACAACAAGGCCTGCGAATGCGGCGCGATCCTGCGCGGGGTCAAGCGGCCGCAGGACTGCGCGATCTTCGGCAGCGTATGCAGCCCCGAAAACCCGGTCGGCTCCTGCATGGTCAGCAGCGAAGGCGCCTGCGCGGCGCACTACGGCTACGGCCGCTACCAGGACAGGCACTGATGGGCGGGGCACAGGGGAAAACCCGCAGAGGCTACGCGCGGCCGCTCGATTTGACGCGCGGCCGGGTGGATCTGACGCACGGTTCGGGCGGGCGCGCGATGGCGCAACTCGTCGAGGAACTGTTTGCGCGGTTTCTCGGCAACGAGTATCTCGGCCAGGGTAACGACGGCGCCGTGCTGCCGGCGCCGATGCTCGAGGGCAGGCCCGGCCGGCTGGTGCTGTCCACCGACTGCCACGTGGTATCGCCGCTGTTCTTTCCCGGCGGCGACATCGGCTGCCTGTCGGTGCACGGGACGCTGAACGACGTGGCGATGATGGGCGCCACTCCGCTTTATCTCGCGGCAGGTTTCATTCTGGAGGAGGGCTACGCACTGGGCGATCTTGCGCGCATCGTCGAATCCATGGCGAATGCGGCGCGCGCGGCCGGGGTGCCGGTGGTGGCGGGCGATACCAAGGTGGTCGAGCGCGGCAAGGGCGATGGCGTATTCATCACGACCACGGGTGTGGGCGTATTGCCCCTGGGCCTGGAACTCGGCGGTGGCCGCGCGCGGCCTGGCGACGCGGTGCTGGTTTCGGGCTCGATCGGCGATCATGGCGTGGCGATCATGAGCAAGCGCGAAAACCTCACTTTCGATGCGCCGATCGAATCCGACACCGCGGCGCTGCACGGCCTCGTTGCGGCCATGCTGGCCACATGCACCGACCTGCGCTGTCTGCGCGATCCCACGCGCGGGGGGCTGGCGGCGACCCTGAATGAAATCGCCGCACAGTCCGGCGTCGGCATGATGTTGCAGGAGCGGGCGATTCCGCTGAAGCCGGTGGTCGCCGCCGCCTGCGAATTGCTCGGGCTCGATCCGCTCAACGTCGCCAACGAAGGCAAGCTGATTGCGATCTGTGCGCCAGCCGACGCCCCGCGCCTGCTGGCGGCGATGCGCGCGCATCCGCTGGGTCAGGACGCCGCGCTGATCGGCGTAGTGATCGCCGATGATCATCATTTCGTACAGCTCACCACGGCATTCGGCGGGCGGCGCATCGTCGACTGGCTGGCGGGGGATCAGTTGCCGCGTATTTGCTGACATCCACGCTATGATGCGGCCAGATGAAGGGCATACAACTCATATCGCATCCGGCGACGCCGGTGCCTCAAGTCGATGTGCTGCTCGTCGCACTGTCGCTAGCCGGCAATGGCGAACTGAGCGCACGCTTCGACTGCCGCTGCCGCGCCGGCGTGCTGCGCCTGCCGCAGACGCAGCCGGCGCAAGCCACGGATGAACTCTGGCGCCATACCTGCTGCGAACTCTTCGTCGCGGTGAGCGGCGACCCCGCCTACCGGGAATTCAACTGCTCGCCTTCGGGGCAATGGGCCATGTATGATTTTTCCGCCTACCGCGAGCGCGAGGTGTCGGCGCTTGGTCCGAAGCCGCCTGCGCCGAGCATAAGATTCGACTCCGGGGCCAAGGGCTGGACGCTGCAGGCGCGCATAGCCGCGGCAGCATTGCCCCGGGGCGCTCCCGCACAAATCGAACTGGGCGTGGCGGTGGTGTTGGAAACTGAGCAGGGGAAGCTGAGCTATTGGGCGCTGCGGCACGCGGCCGGGCAGCCGGATTTTCATCGGCGCGAGAGCTTCGTGCTGCGCCTGTCCGAGATCGATTAGGATGCGAATGACATGAAGTTTGGCATCGAACGTTTGCTGGAAGACCCGGCCCTGCGCCTCAAGCTCGCGGGCAGGCGGGTGGCGCTGCTCGCCCATCCGGCTTCGGTCACGCGCGAACTGGCGCATAGCCTGGACGCGCTGGCCGCGCTGCCCGACATCCGCCTGGCCGCTGCCTTCGGGCCGCAGCATGGGCTGCGCGGGGACAAGCAGGACAATATGATAGCGTCGCCCGATTTCGTCGATCCGCGCCTGGGCATACCGGTGTTCAGCCTCTACGGCGAACAGCGCCGGCCGAGCGCGGCGATGATGGACCAGTTCGACGTGCTGCTGGTCGATCTGCAGGATCTCGGTTGCCGCATCTACACTTTCATCACCACCCTGCGCTATATGCTGGAGGCGGCCGCGACCCACGGCAAGGCGGTGTGGATACTGGATCGCCCCAACCCGGCCGGCCGGCCGGTAGAGGGACTGCGCCTGCGTCCGGGTTGGGAGAGCTTCGTCGGCGCGGGACCTTTGCCTATGCGCCACGGGCTGACCATGGGCGAACTCGCGCGCTGGTTCTGCGTCCAGCTCAAACTTGATGTCGAGCTGGAGGTGCTCGGCATGCAGCAGTGGCTGCCCGCCGCGGCGCCGGGCTACGGCTGGCCGCTGCACGAGCGCAGCTGGGTCAATCCGAGCCCGAACGCGCCCAATCTGTCGATGGCGCGCTGCTATGCGGGCACGGTCATGCTCGAGGGCACGACCTTGTCGGAGGGCAGGGGCAGCACGCGCCCACTCGAATTGTTCGGCGCGCCCGATATCGACGCCGATGCGCTTCTGGCCGCGATGCGGCAACTGGCGCCGCAATGGCTGTCGGGCTGCCTGCTGCGGCCCTGCTGGTTCGAACCGACCTTCCACAAGCATGCGGGAGAACTCTGCCACGGCCTGCAATTGCATGTGGACGACCCGGGGCACTACGATCATGCCGCGTTCAAGCCCTGGCGTTTGATGGCGCTCGCCTTCAAGTGCCTGCGCCGGATGGATCCGGCCTATCCGCTGTGGCGCGATTTCGATTACGAATACGAGCGCGAGAAGCTGGCCATCGATGTGATCAACGGCAGCGATCTGTTGCGGTTGTGGGTCGACGACCCCGCTGCCGGTCCGGACGATCTCGATCGTTTGGCCCTGATCGACGAAGCGTCCTGGGAGTCGGAGCGCAAGCCGTTTCTGCTCTATGCGTAGACGCGCGCCGCAGCAGTTTCGCGCCGAAGGGGGCGTTTGTCCGGCCTATGCCAGTGAGGGTTCTGTTTCCGTCACGGCATGGTCGGCCAGCAGTCCCGCGGCGATCAGCGCCTGTCGTATGCGTTCTATTTCCTCGGCGCAGAGCTTCATCAGCGGCGGGCGCACCACGGCGCGCGGCAGCCTGCCGAGCAGCACCAGCGCTTCCTTCATGCGGTTGTGCATGTCGACCCAGGGCTCGGTGTAGAACACTTCCGCCGTCGGCCAGATGCGATCGTTCAACTTGCGCGCGGTGGCGAGGTCGTTCGCCTGCACCGCGCGGAACAACTGCGCCTGCAGCTCGGCGATGACCGAACCGCTGCCCGAGAGCAGGCCCTTGCAGCCGAGCACCAGCGAAGAGAGCAGCCAGGCGCTGTGCGTGGTGAGGACGACGACTTCGGGAGTGCGCGCCTGCAGCACGCGGATCTGGCGCTCGTGCAGCTGCGGATTCGCGCTCCAGTCCTTGATCGCGCGCAGCGTCGGCACGGCATCCATGATTTTGGTCAGTGTGGAGAGCGGATAGCCCTGGCCGCCGGCGAGCGGATACTGGAACAGGATCAGCGGCAGGTCGCTCGCATCGGCGATGCGCTTGAAATAATCGACCGCCATTTCCGGGCGCTGGCCGAACGTATAGACGCCGGTGGGGAACACGAGCAGGGCGGAGGCGCCGCCCGCGTGCGCCATTTTTGCCAGGCGCGCCGCCTCGAACGGACCTTCGCTGTAGATGCCGTTGACAATGGGCAGGCGCGCGCCGATTTCGTCCTGGGTGATCGCGAGCACGCGCTGCTGCTCGTCGAAACTGCAGGACGCCACTTCCGAAGCGTGTGCGTTGATGGTGATCGCCGAGAGGCCTGCAACCGATGCGATGTCGCGCAGGTGCGAGCGGTAGGAAGCCTCGTCTATGGACAGGTCCTCGTTGAAGGGCAGCAGCGCCGCCGGGATGACGCCGTGGGGCAGGTAGTTCTTGTGTCTGGGCATGATGGTTCTCCTAGGTTCAGTGGGCGGCGCCGGAGTAATCCTGCGGGATGCGGCACTCGGCGACGCGCACACTGCGCATCGGTGCCGGGGTGTTGCGGCTGCGGCCGACGAAGCGCGGCACGCCGTCGGTGATGACCGCGGCCACCGCCGGAATGTCGCCGTTTCGGAGTGCATCCAAAGCATTGTCCTTCGATCCGCCGACGCAGGCATCGAGCAGCACCACGTCGGCATCGCAGCCGGTTTTGACAAAACCCGAGTTGAGGCGATACACCTTGGCGTTGTTGCCGGTGGCCGCGGCGATGGCCCATTCCACCGGCATGTCGGAGAGGCTCGCCAGATGGCCTATGGTGTAGAGCATCCCGAGCGGCATGATGCCGCTGCCGGTGGGGGTGTCGGTGGCGATGAGGAAGCGGTCGAACTCTCCGGCCTTGCGCACCAGGTCCGCAATCAACAGCGTGGTGCGCAGATTGCCGGCGGTGCATACCTGCAGCGCCATTTTGCTTTCGTTGACCACGCGCGGGAAGTCCGCGTCGGGCATGGCCACCGGGCCGCCGTTGACGTGGAATGACACGTCGGGCTGGATCGCGAGCAGGTGGTCGGCCCAGATGCCCGACGACCCGGGGATGGACGAGCCGCCGGTATGCACCATGGTGATCATGCCGTGCTTTTTCGCCCAGGCGATCATCGGCCCGTATTCGTAGGGCGTCTTGACTGCGCCGAATCCTGCTTTCGCCAGCCACACGCCCTTGGCGGCGATTTCGGCAAAGTCGGCTTCGGTTAGGCCAGGCTCCATGATGACCGAGCCCGCCCAGACGCGCATGCCACCGGGGCGATAGTGCTCGAAACACTTCATCGCGGCGACTGCCAGCGCCTTCACGCCTTCGGGGTCCTTGGGGCGCCCGGTCACGTGCACTTCGGACGCACTGATCGCGCTGGTGACGCCGCCGTGCACATAGCTCTCGAGAAAGCCCACGGTTTTCTGCCGCGGCGTGTAGTCGCCGAAGGTGTTGTGCACCTGCGAGTCGATCAGGCCCGGAATCGCGGTTGCGCCATCGGCATCGATGACGACATCGCAAGCGGCCACCGCAGCGGCCGAGGCCGATCCGATTTCGACAATTTTGCCGGCTTCCATCAGGATGGTATCGCCGCTCGCGTAGGGCGCGCGCCAGTCGCCGGAGAGAATGGGCCCAAGGTTGACGATCGCTGTTTTCATCGCGTTCCCCCCCGCCTAGACCAGGCCGTTCTCGCCCTTGAGCTTGCCGTAGGCCAGCCCGCCGACGCGCGCATTCAGCCGGCCGCGGTTGGCGAGGCAAAGGATCAGGGCGATTTCGTCGGGCATGGGCGCGTCCGCAAGCATCAGCGTCATGCCGTCGTAATGCGAACGCACATACAGCGCGTCCTTGCAGTTCATCGGGATGTCGATAGGCGTTCCGGCCATCGCGACCTTGGTCATGGACGAGATCCAGGCTTTGCCGCCGCCCAGCGCCTCGCGCAGCGGCTCGGCGAACGCGGTGGTGAGCAGCGCATTGCCGTGTTCCTGTTCGCCTTCGATGCCGACGATCGCGCCCTTGCCCACGCCTTGGGCGGAGTAGGGCGCCAGGGCCGCTTTCGCCATGGCGGCGAGCTCTCGGCCGAGCGCCGCGCTGGCCTTGATCATCGGGGCTAGGTTCTTCACGTAGCCGCCCGCATACGGATTGTCGACCACCACCACCGCCGCAACCTTGCGCAGCGGAATGCCCGATTTTGATCCGCTGTCGGTGCCGCGGTCTTCAATGAAGGTGTAAGAGCGCTTGATATGCAGTTTCATTACCGTCCCCAGGAAGTTTCATCGATTTTGACTATTCTGACATGGAACGGCAGAATCGGGCATTGCGCCCATGCCCAGACGGCCGGCGGATATCAGACCAAGGAAGCAGCCGCATGCCCAAACCCGAACTCGTCGTCGCGCCGCTCACGCCCTTCACCGGCGATCTGAAGATAGACGCAGCCGCGCTGAAGCGCGAAATAGACTATGTAATCGAAGACTGCGGCGCGACCATGGTGGTCGCTGCCGGCGTCGAGGCGCAGGAATACACTTATCTCGGAATGGACGAGCGCAAGGCGCTGATCCGGCTGACGCTGGAATGCGTCGCCGGGCGCTGTCCGGTGATGGTCGGCATTTCGCATCCGTCGTTCAAGACCGCGATCGAGCTCGCGCACTACGCTCACGGCCTGGGCGCGCATGCGGTGCAGATGCTCGCGCCTTTGCGGCCCTTCGGCGGGCCGCCGACCGAGCGCGACCTCGTGGCGTATTTCGAGGCCGTGGCGCGCGAGACGCCGCTGCCGCTGACGCTGTATCTGAACGCCGGCCCGGGCGCGGACGTCTCCATTCCGGCCACCATCGCCATCGCCAACATAGACCAGGTGCGCTACATCAAGGAAAGCTCGCGCGACCTCGCCAGGGTTTCGCGCCTGATCGTCGAAGTCGATCATGCCGGGCATGCGCGCTACTTCACCACCATGCAGATGCTGCTCGCCACGCTGGAACTGGGCGGCTCGGGCGCGACCATGCCGCCCCCGGGCGCGGAAATCGCGCGCCAGGTGATCGACGCTTACCTGGCCGGCGATTACCGGCGTGCGGCGCAAATCCAATTGCAGTTCGCCCTGTTTCCGGCCAGATGGATGCACCGCGGCCTGACCGCGACGATGAAAACCGCAATGCGCCTGATCGGGCTGCCCATGGGAGGCATGTATCCGCCCTATGTGTCGCTGGACGCAGCCGAAACCGCGGCGCTGGCCGACTATCTCAAAACCACTGCACTTGCAAAAAGGCTGATTGAACATGCTCACACTTAGAAGATTGGACATAGACGAAGCGCAAACCCTGATCGAAGGGGCCGCGGCCAAGGCGCGCGAAATCGCAATACCGATGTGCATCGCGGTGACCGACGAATCCGGACATTTGATCCGGTTCGAGCGCATGAACGGCGGCAAGGTCAGCAGCATCTCGATCGCCATCGACAAGGCGTCTACCGGCGCCGTGGCGCGCAATGGCACGCATGTGTACAACCAACTGTGCGTGCCCGGCAGCCCGACCTTCGGCATCCACATCAGCAACGGCGGCCACTTCAGCATCATCGGCGGCGGCCTGCCGGTGTTCGTCGACGGCGAAATCGTCGGCGGGGTAGGCGTGAGCTCGGGCACGGCGGAGCAGGATCGCATCTGCGCCGAGGCCGCGATCGCGCACTTCTACGCGGTGAGCGGCAAGAAGGCTTAGCGGCTGTTTTAAGAAGAGGGGGAGAGCTCCCCCGCATGCTTCCCGAAGGGGCCTACCGCCCCTTCCAGACCGGCTTTCTCTTGTTGAGAAACGCCTCCATGCCTTCGCGGAAATCCTCGCTCATATAGCACATGAGGATGAGGTCGCTGGCTTCTTTCTCGGGTTTCGTGCGCAGGCGGTAGATCGCCTCCTTGGTCGCCTGCAGCGTGAGCGGTGCGAGGCTCGCCACTTCGCGCACGAGTTCCTCGGCGCGGCGCGCGAGCGCGGCGCCGTCCTCGACCAGCTCGCTCACCAGACCAATCGCCAGCGCTTCGTCCGCCTCGATCAGGCGCGCGCGGAAGATGATGTCCTTCACCCGCGCCGGTCCGAGCAGCGCGGTAAGGCGCGCGTAGTTGTTCATCGACAGGCAGTTGCCTAGCGTCTTTGCCACCGGGAAACCGTAGCGCATGTTGCGCGCGCCGATGCGCAGGTCGCAGCAGGCCGCGATGCCCGCGCCGCCGCCGGTGCAGGCACCCTGGATCGCGGCAATGGTCGGCACGCGGCAGCGCTCGAGCGCACCCAGCACCCGGTCGATGCGCGCTTCGTAGTCGAGCGCGTCCTGTTCCTTGTCGAAAGCGCGGAACTGCGATATGTCGGTGCCCGCGGCGAAGGCTTTTTCACCCGCGCCGGTGAGGAGCATCGCGCGGATGGAGCGGTCTTTGTTCGCCTGCTCGCAGATCTCGGCCAGGCGGTCGTACATCGCGAAGGTGAGGGCGTTCCTCGCCTGCGGCCGGTTGAAGGTCAGGTAGGCGACGCCGTCGCGCAGTTCGTAGAGCAGTTCGTCCATGGTTGATTCCAGATCCAGAAAGGGTGAGAAAGCCGTAATTGTCGCCGAAAAACACGATCACTTCACGGCTCGCGCCTTGTAATGCCGCTTTCGCAACGCTCTTCTCGAAACGACATAGGTCAGCGATTGACGATTTCTCTCATTTGCTGCAGTTGAAACACAATCGTCTCGGACAGAGCATTGAAATCGGCGTTGAGCAGAGTGTTGGCCTCGGCTGTTTTTCCGTCGTTAACCATGCTGACGATTTGAGACGCGACATGATGAAACTTTGTGTGCGTCGCCGATAACTGCTGGAACATTGGGTGCTCGGCGAATCGCGAACCATTGGCCAATAGCCATTGGCCAAGTCTGCACTGCGTAAAATCCCCGGCAGATTCCGCATCCAGGGGTTCTGTTTGAATTCCAGCGATCGCGAATTCAAACTTGTGCTTCCAGGCGCTGTGCGCCCTGATCTCTGATTGTAGTTCCAACGACGACATGCTGCGTGCTCCTCCTTTGAAGCATTCCCATTCCGCGAACTTATTCTTATTGGAAGGTGAAAGTAGATCACGTTCGCAAAATCCTTGCTTGGAAGTGTCGATTGGCCATCCAACCCCGGTGCATTCCAGGTAGTTTTGCCGGTCTGGATGCAGTCCAGCGAGCTGCGGATCGAGCGTCAGTCCAGCAGTCGTTCGTCGCGCGGGGCGATCTCGGTTACGAGGTCGTGCACCAGCGCCTTGTTCGAAAGCGGCGCGACATGCATGTCGCCTTCGCGCAGCCGCTCAGTGCAGGCGTAGGCGGCTTTGCCTTCGAGTTCGATCATGCATTCCTTGCACGCGTTCGCGTTGATGCAGGAAAAGCGGATGGCGAGGGTGGGGTCGAGCTTCGCGCGTATCCAGCGCAGGCCGTCGAGCAGCGACTGGCCCGGGGTGAATGGCACTTCGAAGGTCTCTATGCGCGCCGGCGCGCCGGGCGTGCCGCGCCGAATGTGCAGCCGGGCGGTCTTGGTCGTCATGCGACTTTCGCGGCGGGCTGTACGGCCGGCACGCGCTCCAGGCTCAGCTCGCCTTCGCGCCAGCTCAGGCGCTGATTCAGATTCCACTCGGGCAGCATGCCGGGGAAATCCTCGCGCTGATGCGCGCCGCGGCTTTCCTTGCGCGCTATCGCGGCGCGCACCACGCATTGCGCCACCAGCAGCATGTTGCGCAGGTCGAACCAGTCCAGGCACACCATGTCGTACTGCGTTGCGGCAGCGGGCAAGGGACCGAGCTCGCGCTGCATTTGCTGCAGCTTCGTCAGGGCCTGCTGTAGCTTGTCTTCGGTGCGGAACGGGCCGACACAGTCGGACATCAACGCCTGCAGTTCGATGAGCAGCGCCGCCGTATTCGGCGCCGCGGCGGCCTGGCTGCGCTTGCCAATCAATTCCAGCGCCCTGGCTGCGGCCGCATCGTTCCAGCCGGAGGCGGCGCGCGCTTTCGCCCGCGCCGCGGCTGTGGTGCCGGCGCGCTCGCCGAAGACGAAGGCCTCGGTGATGCCGTTGCCCGACAGCCGGTTCGCGCCATTGGCGCCGCCTACGGCCTCGCCCGCGGCGTACAGGTTGGGCACGCGCGTTTCCATGGCCGCGTTCGCGCGCACGCCGCCCATGTGGTAGTGCGCGATCGGCGCCACTTCGACCGGCATTTTGGTCAGATCGATATTGTTTTTCGCGAGGCGGTCGATCACCGGGCCAAAGGCCTTGCGCAGTTCCGCCTCCGGCACATGCGCAAACGAAAGATACGCGCCGCCCGCCGGGCTGCCTCTACCGGCTTCCACTTCCTTGTAGATGGCATAGGTGGCGACATCGCGCGTCAGCACGTAGTTGCCCGATTCGGCCTGGCCGTAGCGGTCGGCGAATTCCTCGCCCGCAGCGTTCAGCAGACGTCCGCCCAGCTTGTAGCGAAACGGGTCCCACATGATCGGGTCCATGCCTATCATGCGCGGCGCCAGGTGGCCGATCGGAAAGAACTGCACGAACTCCATGTCGACCAGTTCGGCGCCGGCGCGCAGGGCGAGTGCGTAGCCGTCCCCGCCCATGTTGAGCGAGCCGCTGTTGCGCCGGTACAGGCGCGTCAATCCGCCGGTGGCGATGACGATGCTCTTCGCTTCCAGCGCCACGGTTTCGCCCGAGACCAGATGCAGCCCGACCGCGCCGACCGCTTCGCCTTCGTGGACCACGATGTCGGTGATCAGCACGTCGCCTATGCGCCGGATCGCGGGGATGCGATTCAGCTGCGCGCGCAGGGTGCGCGAGACGGCGGGGCCGGTGTTGAGAAAATCCACATAGACGCAGCGCGGCCGGTCGTGCCCCGGCGCGTGCACCTGCTTGATGTGCCCGTCCTCGCGCGCCCAGCCGACCTTCCACGCGTCCATTTCGCGTATGCGCGGCGCGGCGTTCTCGCACAGCAGCTGCGACAGCGCGGGGTCGCACAGCCCGCGGCCGGCGGCCAGGGTGTCGGCAAGATGGTGCTCCCAGTGATCGGGGCATTGCGCACCCAGCGCCACCGAGACCGTCATTTGCGCCATCACCGTGGCGCCACCGCGGCCGATCAGGCTGCGGTCGATCAGCTGCACGCTGCAGCCGTCGCGCGCCGCGGCTATGGCGGCATAGATGCCGGCGCCGCCCGCACCTATCACCAGTACATCGGTTTCAAGCCGGATCATTGGCTGGATTCATTCCCGGCGCCGTCCGGCGCATTCCCCGCAGGTGAGGTCAAAATTCATGGTGCATTCCATGATTGATTCGGCAGCACTCTACCCTGATCCGAGCTGTGCAACAACGTCGGGCCGGCGCGACAGCGAGGACAGTTTTCATTTCGCGAATTTGATCGTTTGCTTGACCATGCTGCGTATTTCATGCAGTATTCTTCGCCAAGAAATAAATAATAAAGTTCCGGCCCGGTTCGCGATCACCACGAACATCTCACAAACAGCAATGAGGAGAAATCATGCGTAATCTTAGGAATTTGGCGACGGCAGTTGCTGCGGCGCTGGCATTGTCGCCTGTATCGGTTCTGGCACAGGACGCTGCGCCGGTGAAAATCGGCGTCGTGGCCTTCCTTTCCGGCCCGGCGGCTTCGCCCTTCGGCGTACCTGCCAGGAACGCGGCCGAACTGGTGATCGAACTGATGAATGCGGGAAAAGCGCCCGCACCTTACGACACCAAGGGTTTCGGGGGTTCGAAAATCGAGACCGTGATCATCGACGAGAGCGGCGGCACGACTACGCAAGTCACCGAGTTTCGCAACCTGGTGCAGCGGCATAACGTCGACCTGGTGATCGGCTATGTTTCCAGCGGCAGTTGCGTCGGGATCGCTCCGGTCGCGGAGGAACTGAAGAAGCTCACCAATTTCTTCGATTGCGGCACGCCGCGCATATTCGAGGATGCGAGCTACAAGTATGTGTTCCGCACCTCGCCCACCTCGACCATGGATAACGTCGCCGCGGCGATGTATCTCAAGGACATCAAGCCGAAAATGAAGTCGTTCGCCGGCATCAACCAGAATTACGCCTGGGGCCAGGATTCCTGGGGCGATTTCGAGGCGTCGATGAAGCACTTCTTTCCCAAGATCGAAGTCAAGACCTCGCAGATGCCCAAGCTGTTCGCCGGGCAGTACAACACCGAGATCTCGACCCTGCTCGGGGCAAAAGCGGATGTGATCCATTCCAGCTTCTATGACGGCGACCTTGAGGCCCTGCTGCTTCAGGCTTCGCCGCGCGGCCTGTTCAAGAAAAGCACCGGGGTGCTGACCGCGGGTGAGACCATCATGCACAAGCTCGCCAAGCAGGTTCCCGACGGCACGATACTGGGAGCACGCGGCCCCTTCGGCCCCTATGCGCCCGATAACGTCTACAACAAATGGTTCGTCAAGGAATTTGAGGCGCGCTATCAGGTGCCGCCGACCTATCCGTCCTACCAGATGGCGCAGGCGATCATGGGCGTCAAATTGGCATGGGAGAAGGCGCAGGCAGCCAACGGCGGCAAACGCCCGAGCAACGAGCAGGTCGCTGCTGCGCTGGAGAACTCCACGTTCGAAGGCCCGGGAGGCGTGGTGAAAATGGCCATCGGCAAAGGCCATCAGGCAATCATGGAAACCGCCTATGGCCTGTCCAAGGTAGTTGGCGGCAAGGTGACTGTCACCAAGGTGAAGCGCTATCCTGCCGAGAAGGTGAATCCGCCGGAGGGCGTGAAAGCGGCTGACTGGATCGCGGGCGGCTTCAAACAATAAACCAAACAAAACCGGGAACGGTTGCCTGCGACGGGCAGCCGTTTCCCCTCTGCTTTTTCCCATGGATCAAATCCTCACCGTCATAGTCGACGGTATCTTTTATTCGGCCTGGCTGTTCGTGGCTGCCGTCGGCTTGACGCTGATTTACGGCGTGATGAAGATCGTCAATCTCACGCACGGCAGCTTCTACGCGCTCGGCGCCTATGCCGGGGCGTCGTTCACCGGCGCCTGGATCGCCGCGGGCTATCCGCCGATGCTGTCCTACGCCGTGCTGCTCGGCTCCGCGATCATCATCACGCTGGTGTTCGCGCCGCTGATCGAGCGCGGCATCCTGCGCTTCATGTACGCCAAGGACGAGGTGGTGATCCTGCTCATCACCTATGCACTGTTTTTGATCCTCGAGGACGTGATCAAGCTGATCTGGGGCGTCGATCCGTATTTCGTTTCCGAGCCCTATGGACTGCTCGGCAGTTTCGACGTCGGCGAGATGACCTATCCGACTTACAACCTGATCCTGGTCGGGATCGCGATCGTCTCCGGTGGCGGCCTCACGCTGCTGCTGCAGGGGACGCGTATCGGCAAGCTGCTGCGCACCGTCATCCACGATCCGGAGGTGAGCCGAGCGATGGGGATCAATGTCGATCGCTTCTATCTGGTGACCTTCACCTTCGGCTCGCTGCTGGCAGCGATCGGCGGGGCCTACACCGCGCCTACCGTCTCGGTCGTTCCGGGTCTTGGCGTGGAAGTCATCGTGTTGTCCTTCGCCGTGGTCGTGATCGGCGGTCTGGGCAGCCTGCCGGGCGCGGCGCTGGGCGCGCTCATCGTCGGGCTGGTGCGCTCCGCCACGATCCACTATGTGCCTTCGCTCGAGCTGTTCGTGATCTATTTCGTCATGGCCATGGTGCTCGCGTTCCGGCCGCGCGGCCTGTTCAGTCTGGCGGAGCCGAGAAAGATATGAGCCCGGATACCCACCGCGACCGCACGCTGCCGATACTCGGCGCGGTTCTGCTTGCCGTGATCGTGTTCGGCCCGCTGCTGCCGAAGTGGGCGCTGTTCCTGCTCACGATCGCGCTCGCCAAGGGCCTCGTGTCGCTGGGCTTGATGCTGCAGCTGCGCGCCGGTTTGGTGTCATTCGGACAGGCGCTCTACTACTGCATCGGCGGGTATACCGCGGGCAGCCTCGGCCGTTTCTTCGACATCAGCGACATGCTGCTGCAGATGATCTGCGGCGCTTTTGCGGCGGCCTTCGTCGCCCTGATACTGGGCTTTCTGCTGGCGCGTTATCGCGGCATTTTCTACGGTCTGCTGAGCATGGCGCTGTCGATGATTCTGTACGGGCTGCTGGCAAAAAGCGAATCCCTGGGCTCGACCGATGGCATCAACATCCTGCCTTCGACGGTGTTCGGCATTCGCCCGGCGCAGGAATGGGTGCGCTACGTTGTGATCGTTACGGGCTGCAGCGTAGCCGTACTCGCCACTGCGCTGGTACATCGATATCTGAAGACGCCGCTGGGCCGATTGGCGCCGGCGATCAAGGACAACGAGATCCGCGTCGAATATATGGGCGCCTCGGTGCGCCGGGCGATTCATGTCAAGTACGTGATCGCCGCCGCGCTCTCGGGCATAGGCGGCGCGCTGGCGGCCACCGCGGTCGGGCATATCGATCCGGACATGGCGTACTGGACCACCTCCGGCGAATTCATATTCATCGCCATTCTCGCCGGCACCCGCAGCGTGGTCGCGCCTTTCCTCGGCGCAGTGATCTTCGGCATCATCCACACGACGGCGTTCGACCTCTCGCCCAACACCTGGCAGATGACCCTGGGCATCTCCCTGCTGCTGGTGATCGTGTTCCTGCCGGAAGGCCTGTGGTCGCTGTTCGGTCGGCGCAAGGCGGCCTGAGATGGCAGTCGTACTCGACGCACGGGATCTGAACAAGCACTTCGGCGCGGTGACCGCGGCGATGAACGTCAGCGCCGCGATCGAGCAGGATTCGGTGGTCGGTCTGATCGGCACCAACGGCGCGGGCAAGACCACGTTCATCAACATGATCACCGGTTACATCAAACCCGATACCGGCAGCATCGTCTTCAACGGCCGCGACATCACGGCGCTAGCGCCGCGCGACATCACGCGCATCGGCATCTGCCGCTCGTTTCAAATCCCGCAGCTCTATGCTTCGCTCACGGTGTTCGAGAACATGATGGTGGGCCTGGGTGTGGTATTGCACAACGCCGGGCTGGGCGGGTTCTTCTCGCGCGGCCGGCCGAATGTTCCCGGGTACGACGCGCCGGCGCAGGAAGTCGCCGAGCGCATCCTCGAGCGCTTTGGCCTTTCCGATTATCGCGACAAGAACGCGCAAGTGCTGCCGGGCGGGGTGCGCAAGCTGCTCGACATCGCGCTCACGATGGCAGCCAAGCCCTCGATCCTGCTGCTGGATGAGCCCACCAGCGGCGTCTCGGCCGAGGAAAAGTTCGGCATGATGGAAATGGTGATGGCGGCAGTCAAGGCGGAGGGCGCGACCGTATTGTTCGTCGAGCATGACATGGAGGTGGTGAGCCGCTTCGCGCAGCGCGTGCTGGCGTTCTACGACGGGCGCATCATCGCCGATGCGGCGCCGGAGATTGCGCTCGCCGACCCCGAAGTCAAGCGCTACGTCGTCGGCGGCGAGCTGCACCGCATGGACGAAGAGCAGGGCAAGGCCAATGCTTAGCATCGCCAAGCTCGACGTCGCAATTCAGTCGGTGCAGATTCTGCGCGAAGTAACGCTGGATCTGCCCACCGGGACCATGGCCGGCCTGATTGGGCGCAACGGCGCGGGAAAGACGACGCTGATGAAAAGCATCATGGGCTTGCTCAAAGTGGCTAGCGGCTCGATCAGTTTCGACAGCGCCGACCTGGTAGCGGCAAAGATCCATGCGCGCACGCGCCTGGGCATAGGCTACATGCCCGAAGACCGCCGCCTGATCCCCGACCTCACGGTGGAGGAGAACGTGCTGGTGCCGGCCTGGGCCGCGCACCTGCCGGACGCCGACGCGCGGCTGAAGAAAGTCTACGATCTGATTCCGGAGCTGCGCGAATTCGCGCCGCGCAAGGGGTTGCAGCTCTCCGGCGGACAGCAGAAGCTCGCGGCCTTGGGGCGCGCGATGATGTGCGGCACCAAGCTGCTGCTCCTGGACGAGCCGTTCGAGGGCGTGGCGCCGGCGCTGGCGCAACGACTGGCGGAAGTGGTCGCAAACCTGAAACGCGAAGGCATGTCGGTCATTCTTTCCGAATCCGATCTGCAGCACTCCGAGCGCATGGTCGACCAGATCATCGTCATCGACCGCGGCTCCATCGTTTCGATCAAGTGAGCGGCGGCCGCGCGCCGCCCGAGTCCAGCCCGGCCCGATCATCCTGCGCTAACCACGCGAGCCGGGGTTCGGCGTTGCGGTGCCTGCAGCGATCCGAGCCCTGCGCGGGTGCGATGAGGGCATCGCGCCACCTTTAAGTTTGTCTTAATTCTACGCACCTAGCATGGCGGCACATGGAGCGAAGGCTCTATTGCCTATCCACTCAAGTCTAGGAGCGAAACATGAAACAGAAAATCTTGGTACGTAGCCTGATCGCCGCCGGCATCATCGCGGCGGGGACCGGCGCATTCGCGAAATACGATCTATCGGTCGTTTCGCCGGCTGTCGCCGCAAGTGCGCCTGCTGCCATCGTGGCGGCCAGCGCGCAGACCGCGGCTGCAGCGGCGCTGCCAGATTTCACCGGCATCGTCGCCCAGAACGGCCGGGCAGTGGTGAACGTCAGCGTCACCAGCGACATGAAGAAAGTCGCGAACGTTCCCGACATGCCGCAGATGGATCCGAACAACCCGTTCTTCCAATTCTTCCGTCAGTTCCAGGGCCAGATGCCGCAGGAACAGGCGCCCACGCACGGGCTCGGTTCCGGCTTCATCGTCAGTCCGGACGGAGTCATCCTCACCAACGCTCACGTGGTGGACGGCGCCTCGGACGTGACGGTTAAACTCACCGACAAGCGCGAATTCAAGGCGAAGGTGATCGGTGTCGACAAACCCAGCGACGTCGCGGTGCTGAAAATCGACGCCAAGAACCTGCCTACGGTGAAGCTCGACCCGGCCGACGACGTCAAAGTCGGCGAGTGGGTGGTGGCGATCGGCTCGCCCTTCGGTTTCGACAATTCCGTAACCGCAGGCATCGTCAGCGGCAAGTCGCGCAGCCTGCCGGATGCTACCTATGTGCCGTTCATCCAGACCGACGTTGCCGTCAATCCCGGCAACTCCGGCGGCCCGCTGTTCAACGCCAAGGGTGAGGTCATCGGCATCAATTCGCAGATCTATACCCGCAGCGGCGGCTATCAGGGGCTCTCGTTCGCCATCCCGATCGATGTGGTTATGCACGTCAAGGACCAGCTGCTGCAGCATGGCAGCGTTACGCGCGGGCGGCTCGGCGTGACCATACAGGACGTGAACCAGGCGCTCGCCGATTCCTTCGGGCTCAAGCAGCCAGCCGGCGCGCTGGTCAGTTCGGTGAACAAAGACGGTGCTGCAGCCCTGGCCGGGCTCGAGCCGGGCGATGTGATCCTGCGCTACAACCAGAAGGACATCGCCAATTCGTCGCAGCTTCCGGTGCTCGTCGCCAATACCGCGCCCGGGACCACGGCTACACTCGAGGTGATGCGCAATGGCGAGATGCGGCATATCGAGGTGACCTTGGGTGCGAGCAAGGATGCCAAGGTTGCAGTGGCGGATGTGGCCGATCACGATCATGGGCGGCTGGGTGTCATAGTGCGGCCACTGAATCCCGACGAGCGCAAGCAGGCCGATGTAAGCGGCGGCGTCGTGGTGGAGGATGCCGCCGGCGCAGCCGCAAATGCCGGCATTCAGCCTGGCGACCTGATCCTGTCGTTCAACGGCACGCCGGTACAGAGTCCGGCGCAGCTGAAGCAGTTGCTCGCCAAGGCGGGCAAGCACGTTGCGCTGCTGGTACAGCGCGACGAGGGCAGGATATTCGTTCCCGTCGATCTGGGCTGAGCGCCTGATCGAGCGGCGAATGCAGAGGCGGCGCGAAAGCGCTGCGTCGTCTCTGCGTTTCCATCAACCAAAGTAAAGGAGCAATGCGATGAAATACAAAACATCCGTGGTTGCCGCTGCAATTGCAGCATCCGGTTTGGCGTTCGCAGGGACTGCGATTGCGGCAGCTGCGAGCCATCTGCCGCCGACGCAAGTGCAAGGCGATATAAGCTATCTCAGCGGCGGCATAGGCAAGTCCGAGGCGGCTGCTATCAAGCACGCCGCCACGCGCTATCCGCTGCAGCTCGAGTTCCTGCTCAAGGCAAAGCCGAAGGACGAGTATCTCGCCGATGTCAAGGTGCAAATCAAGGACGCGCACGACAAGGTGGTGCTCGATGCCACCGCCGGCGGCCCGTTTCTGCTGGCGCAAATGCCGGCCGGAAAATATACGGTCAGCGCCGAGCGTGACGGCAAGATCGAGCACCGCCAGGTCGAAATCGTGCCTGGCAAGCAGCGGCGGGTCGTGTTCGAGTGGAAGTCGTAGCCCGCTTGTGTCGTAACGCTCTGTAATTGCGCGCCGCCGTCGCCACGCACGCCGTGGCGACGGCGCCATCTGCAGCGCGTTGTCGACCGTGCGGGGGAGAATATGAGCCAAATGGACAAGTACCGACGTCGTTTGCTTGTCGCGACCGGCGTGGTTGGCGGCATCGGCATATCGGGCGCGGCAGCGCCGTTCATCGCCAGCATGTTTCCGTCGTCGCGCGCAAGGGCGGCCGGTGCGCCGGTCATAGCCGACATTCACGATCTTGCGCCGGGCGTATTGCGTACCATCTCGTGGCGGGGGAAGCCGGTATGGATCCTGCGCCGCACCGAGGCAATGCTGGCCGATATACGTGCGGATGATTCCATCGTTTCTGATCCGCACTCGGACGTGCCGCAGCAACCGGACTATGCACAGAACGAATTTCGCTCGATCAAGCCGGCGATCGCAGTTCTCGTCGGCGTATGCACTCACCTGGGGTGCACGCCGAATTTCGAGCCGGCCGATGCCAAGTCACAAATGGGACAGGATTGGAACGGCGGCTTTCTCTGCCCCTGCCACGGCTCAAGATTCGATCTTGCCGGCCGCGTGCTGCGCGGCTCGCCGGCTCCGACAAACCTCATAGTCCCGCCCTACGCCTTCGTCAGTGATGACAAGATCGTCATTGGCTCACACGGGAAACCGGCTTGATTTGCGCGTCCTGTCGGCGCATTACCCGCCGGGTTGCAGCGTCGTGTCTTTGCTGTCTTTTTGCACCCGGCGCTTGGCCAGGATGAAATCGCTGTGCGCGACGTAGAGAAGATCGGCGACCTTGCGTACCGCCTGATCCTCGTACATGTCGATTTTCCCGTCGGCCATGGCAACGCGCCACAGCAACTCCACAAAGCGCGCTTTCTGTTCGTAGGAGTAGCGCTTGTTGATCAGCGCGACCGGCCTGAAGTAGGAGGTCAGGCGGTTTTCCTGCCGGCCAGCGGCTTCGA
This sequence comes from Burkholderiales bacterium, assembly GCA_014860355.1. GTDB lineage: Bacteria > Pseudomonadota > Gammaproteobacteria > Burkholderiales > SG8-39 > 2-12-FULL-64-23. The sequence continues at coordinate 111,914 of JACZJV010000110.1, forward strand.
TCATGGGCCCGAGTTCATCGTTCTGGATGTCGAATAGTTCCCGCATCGCAAGGGACACCGCTTTGCGCTTGCCCTCCGCGCCTGCGGAATCCAGGCGCGCAACCTCCATCAGCAAGCCGCAGCAGGCGCGCTGCAGCGCCAAGGCCTCGCGCTGGGCGAGAACTTCCTGGCTGGGGGCGACGTCATCAACGAAATCGCGGAACTTCGCAATCAGCGCATCGAGCATGGTGGGCGCAAATCCTAAAAGCCTATTTCAAAATGAGGAGAAATCCCCTGCGGGGCCTTCCTTCGGGGCGCATCCCCTCATGCTCCCCTAAATTGGAGATCGTTTGTTGGACTGGGTACAAACCGAACAGTTCATCCAAAAAAACTGAACCACTGCGCGGACGGGATTGTCTCACTCGCTGCTGCAAAATGAATTCTGCGACAGGCCAATCGGGGCGGGGATGCGGGGAGCCATTCCCTCATTTCAAAGCAGCATCTTAAGTTCGCCTTAAGGGGAATCTGCGAAACTGGGTATCATTGAGCAAAAAATGGAATTGGATTCGTGAAAACATTGAACATTCGCCTGCAATCCTGGCGGGGCTTTTGGCTGCTTTTGGCGGCCCTGCTTGTCGGCGCGGTTTTGCTGTGGGTCGGCCTCGCTCTGGCGATCATTCTGTCCATCCTCGCGGGTGCCGCGCTTCTTACTGCGCGGGTGCGCAGTCTTTGGTCGCGCAAGGAGGCGCCGCGCGGCCCCTTGACCATCGAGGGCAGGTACTCGAAAACCGTGGATTAATTGCCCGGGAAGATCGGCATGTTGTTGTAGAGCAGCATGCGAAGCGGGCCGGCGCTGCTCACGGCTTCCTCCCAGGCGCCAGTGCGACGCCAATCGTCGTGCCCTGATGCGGGCTGCTGCGGATCGTCAGGTCGGCACCGATTAGTTGTGCCTGCTCGCGCAGGCCTGCCAGGCCGTAATGCCCGGGATGGGGGGCGTCTGCATCGAAACCCACACCGTTGTCCGCGATGGTCAAGGTCAAGCCATGCCCGTCTGGAAGCTCATGCAGGGCGATCGTGACCTGCGTCGCTCCGGCGTGGCGCTCGACATTGCGCATCGCTTCCTCTGCTATGCGAAACAGCGTCTCCGCGCGCTCATCGGCGAACGCACCGGCGTGCGCATCGCTCGTAAAATCGACCTGGATGCCGGTGCGCTCGACGAACAATTTGACGAAGTCGCCGAGCGCCGCCGCAAGCCCGGCATCGCGCACCGGATTGAAGCGCATCTGCGTGATCGCGGCGCGTGCTTCCTTCAGGCCCTGATGCGCCGTTTCCTCGGCGCGCGTCAATTCCTCCGCCATGGCCCCCGGGTCGGCAACCGAGATCCTTTTCAGCAGGCGGATCTCGGCGAGCATGGCCATCATCGAATGCGCGAGGGTGTCGTGCAGGTCGCGCGCGATCTTCAGGCGCTCGCGCACCACGGCGGCATAACGCGCCTGATCGGCGAGGCGCTCGACTTCGCGCGTGCGCTCAGCGACACGCTGGTCGAGCGAAACGTTCAAGGCCTGCAATGCGCTGCGTTCGTGCTGCAGCGAGGTGAGCAGCCCGTCCAGTGCGCGGCCCAGGCGCGCCACTTCATTGCGGCCGCGAGGTACGGCGATACTTTGCGTGGCACCGGTGCGCAAGGCGTCGGCCGAGCGCGCGATGGCATCCAGGCCGCGTGTGACCCGGTATGCCAGCCACACGCCGAGCAGCGCAGCGAGCAGCCCCAGTCCGAGCAGGACAGCGGTGATCCGGCCTTGCAGAATGGTGGCGGCGAGGGTGGCGTCCTGGTATGGCTGGAGCACAAGCACGCGCCAGCCAAGCGCACGCAAGTCCTCTGATTCCCCCGGCGTGGCGCGCGCGACCAGATAGAGCTTGCCGTCGGCCAGTCGTTCGACCTGCGTTCGTCTCTCGACGCCTTTCGCCGGCGCGTTGACCGCGACCATCGGGACGGTAGTGTCGGTCGCTCCATTCGCGTGTTCGAGGCGCGCGCCGCGAATACTGGAGGCGCCGATCAGCATCCTGCCATCCTGATCCAGCAACAGCGCCTCGGTGCCCGCTTCCTCGCGCAGCTTGTCTCCAAGACTGCCGGCGAGATCCAGCAGCCAGCGCTTGCTCATTTGTATCCCGATTACGCCGACGGTGTTCCCCCTGGCGTCGATCACCGAGGCGATCAATTCGACCAAGGCTCCGGGCGCGCCCCCGGTTGCGCCGGAGGGCGGCTTCGCCTCCATCGGCGTCACGCGCACATCGCCCACGCTCTTGCCCTTCAGACCCAACGCAAACCACGCGCGATCGGCAACATTGCCGCCCTCAACGCCGCTGTGGGTGCTGGCCAGCACCCGGCCTTGCGCATCGGCCAGGACTATCCTCTCGAACTCGGGGGAGGAATGCTGTAGATTCTGCAGAATCTTACGAAGCGTCGCCCGGTTGTCCGTGCGCAGTTCTGTCGCCAGCATCGAGGCCAGGGCGCGCACCGACTGCAATCTGAGCGCGAAGCTGAGATTCAGTTCGTCGACAATATCGTCGGCCGTTCCCCCTAGTTGCCGGCTGCGCTGGTCCAGCAGGTTGTTGCGTACGATGTCGTCCACCCACACGCTGGCGGTCAGCGCAAGGCCGATGGATAATGCGAACACCAGCCAGCCAATGGCGGAGGCAAGGCTGCGGCGGGGGTCAAGGTAGCGCGTCAGCGTTTGCATGAGGGAATTGAAGGACTTGCACGCGAATCTCGCAAGTGACTAAGGTAACATCAAAGTCGTGACCTGTGGCCCTCGTGATCCGGCAGGCTATGCGCTAGTATCGCTTCACCATGCGTGCTTCCAATCGTTTCGCAGCAGGCTTCCGACATCGGGAATATTCGAAGTGGATGAACTGATAAGACTGGTCACCCGGCGGGCTGAAATCTCTCCGTCCCAGGCGGCGCTTGCCGTCTCGGCCATGTTGGAGTATCTGACCGCGCGGCTTCCTTCGCCGGTAGTCGGGCGGATTCGCGAACAGCTGGGCCCAGCGCAAAGCCAGGGCATGCCAGGCGGCGGCGATGGAGGCGGAAAATGACGCCGGCGCCGGCCGGGAATCGTCGCATCGGTGTGCTCGTTGTCGACGATCAGGCGCTGATCCGACGCGGGATGACGCTGATGCTCTCGGCCGAACCGGACATCGAGGTTCTCGGTCAGGCAGCGGACGGGGTCGAGGCCGTGGAAATGGCGGAACGCCTGCGCCCCGATGTGGTGCTGATGGACCTGCACATGCCGCGCAAGGGGGGCGTCGCCGCCACGCGTGAAATCATGCTGGCGCTTCCGCGCGCCCATGTGCTGGTGCTGACGACGCTGGATTCCGATGAAACGGTATTCGAGGCGATTCGAGCCGGCGCACAGGCCTACTTGCTCAAGGATGCGGGCGAGGACGAGTTGCTCGACACGGTGCGCGCGGTGCATCGCGGCGAGTCCCGCCTGACGCCGCAGATCGCGCGCAAGGTGATGGATCAGTTCCGGCGGCTTGCTTCCTCGGTTGAGGCCGCCCCCGCGAGCGCTGCCGTGGACCGCCCTGCGGTGTCGAGCGCGGCCGCCGGCCGCCCGGCCCCGGCATCCGCGACCGAGGCGCTCAGCGACAAGGAGGAGAAGATTCTGGGCCTTATCGCCGAAGGCAAGAGCAACAAGCAAATCGCAACCGCCGTGTTTCTGGCCGAGGGCACGGTAAAGAATTACGTCAGCCGTATCATGGAAAAGCTGCACGCCAATACGCGTACCGAGTTGGCGGTCATGTCGGTGCGCCAACGACGCGGCGATTGACCCGGAGGCCCGGGGCGGTCTATTTCCTGAAGTCCGGATCGCGGCGCCCGCGCATTCGGGATCAGGCTTCCTATTCGCCGGCATGACGCCGAGCGCCCGCGCACGGGTGCTGCGGCCATGACTTTGGTCACACCAGATTGTGACCTTCTTCTCGCGAAACTCGTGACCTTCAGCAGCTTACATGCGGCAACGCGATGGGTACAGTTGTGCCCATGGATGCGCCGACATGGGCAACAGCGCGAAATTTCTGCCTGAGACTGCTCCGATCGAGTTTCTTTCGCGGCAGCCGGCTCTGGGGAGAATCGCGATGGTTGATCGGGCGCATTCGTATTCTTCCGGTCAAACGAATTGAACTTCAACTGAAAGGTTAAACATGAACAACACGGCAAAACAATGCGGGCTAGTCCTGTCCGCCGCGCTTGCACTCGGTATGGGTGTCAGCAGCGCTTATGCGCAGACGGAAGGCTACGTCACGGCGCCGGCCTCCGGCAATATCGTGGTCAAGGATCCATTCGGGCTGTGCTGGCGCACCGGGTATTGGACGCCGGCGATGGCAACCGAGGAATGCGATCCCGAGCTGGTGCCGAAGAAACCCGCGCCCGCGCCCGCGCCGCAAGCGGCGGCTCCCGCCCCCGCTCCTGCC
>JACZJV010000111.1 GCA_014860355.1 Burkholderiales bacterium
TACAAGGTGGCACAAGACCTTCTCCTCAAGTAGGCGCTCACGGAAAGCGCGCCGAAACAGAACAGCCTGCTTCCTCCGAGATCGTGCTGCTCACTTCAATCCCAGCTGAACTTGCGCGGCGCGGGCGAGATTGTCACTCAACTCCTGGCTGTGTGTGGTGAGTGTTACCTGGAACGACCAGGTCCAATCTAAGAACTCCTGGTCGCCAATAGGACCGCTGCGCTAAGAGTTCATGCCGGCAATTGGTAGTGCTTCTCGCGGAATAGGCGCAGACATGCATCGGAAACATCCAGGTCGTATGCGCTGCCACGACCGCGCTCAATTTCGGCCAGTGCGTTTTCAATGCCCAACCCTGCCCGGTATGGCCGGTGCGTGGACATCGCCTCGACCACGTCGGCCACCGCCATGATGCGCGACTCGAGCAGGATCGCCTCGCCCTTGAGGCCTTGCGGATAGCCGCTGCCGTCGATGCGCTCGTGATGCTGCAGCGCGACCTCGGCCACCGGCCAGGGAAACTCCACGCCCTTGAGCACCTCGTAACCCGACTGAGGATGTCCTTGGATCAGTTGGTATTCGATTGCGTTGAGCTTGCTCGGCTTGGATAGAATCTCAGCGGGAATGGTGATCTTGCCGATATCGTGCAAATACCCTGCGACGCGCAGCCCCTCCTGCCGGCGCGCATCGAAGCCGAGCTCGGCGCCGATGGCGACGGCGATCTCCCCTACCCTGCGCTGGTGGCCGGCGGTGTAAGGGTCGCGCATTTCGCCCAGTGTCGTAGCGACCTTCACGGTGCTCATAAACGCAATTTCGAGTTGGGCGACGTAGCGTTTGATTTCGTCCTCACTACGCTTTTTCTCGGATATGTCCTGCATCAGCCCGATTATCGCGAGCCTGCCGCGGTAAGTCGCAGCGGAGCCATGCACGCCGATCTCGACCGTCGACCCGTCTTTCTTCGGCGCGCCGTAGGAGTAGCTGAGGGAAGGCATCTTGCCTTCGATTTGCGCCCGTTGATTTTCCAGGACCCTAGTGCGGTCCTGCTCCACAACGACTTCAGTCATGTCCCGATCGATTAGCTCTTCCGCCGAGCCGTGGCCGAGAATTTGCGCATAACGCGGGTTGACATAGACGAGCTTGCCGTCTTGGACGATAGATATCCCGGCGATCGATTGCTCCACGAGGGCGCGGAATTGGGCTGCGGATTCGGTAAGCTCTAGTTCGGCGCGCTTGCGCTCGGTGATGTCGCGAATGATGCAGGTGAAGCGCCGCAATCCACCAAGACGAAACTCGGTCAGGCTGACGTCAACCGGGAACACAGTTCCATCCTTGCGAAGCGCTTCGATTTCCCCGTGCCGCGCGCTGGCTTGGCCACTTCCCTTGCGGACGTAGCGGGCGAAGTAGCCGTCATCATCGCCTGTGCGCGACTGAGGCATCAGAATCTTTACGTTTTTTGAAGTGAGAACGCCGGATTGGTAACCGAACATGCGTTCTGCAGCCGGGTTGCAGGATTCAATGGTGCCGTCTTTGGCCAGGGTGATCACCGCGTCTATCGCATCGTCCAAAACGGCCGTAGCCTGGGCTGTCTCGCTAAGCATGGCAAACCTGAGCGGCGTGATAAACAGCCTCCAGGTAAATACGGCGACAAGAGTCATCATGACGCTAGCGTCGATAGCCGCGTGAATCCATCGCGCGACATGTTCCGGCATGACGGAGTCGAGCGTCAACATCGTCGCTCCCTCGACGGCGAAGACTAGTGCGGCGAGCGACAGGAAGTGACGAATCGGTGAATAGTTTTTTTGCATATTGCGTTGTCTTCCAATAGTACGCAGGTGTCGTGGGTTAGATTGCTTTTGCCACTAGTCGCTTGGGTCACCGGTGGAATGTTGGCGCCCGCCTGAGTAACACGTTAGCCTACGGATACGTCGCCTAGGCTTGGGCGTATAGCATCGTCGCGGTAGAGGTAGTGCCCGAGGTGGCTAGTACGACACCCTGGTTGCGCGCGCCGTGCACCGGCGCGCGCAGGTACAGAAACAAGCCGACCTGGACGCCGAAGCCCGCGGCGAGCGCGGTGACGAAATACCAGTAGGTCTGGAACTGCTCCAAGGTGAACTCCCAACCGGAGACCAGGGTCAGCGCTCCGAAATACAGGCCTAAAAGCGCGAGCGCGGCGGCGATAGCCGCCAGCAGCGGCTTGACGATGCTCGTTGTCATGATTGCTCCCTTTCTGGTTTTCAAAGTCGGCAAAGCAATCGTCACAAGCGTACGCGGTTCAAGCGTAGCGCATTCATTACCACCGATACCGAGCTGAAACTCATCGCCGCAGCGGCGATGATGGGC
>JACZJV010000112.1 GCA_014860355.1 Burkholderiales bacterium
GGGAAATACGTCCTGGTCGGCGCCACGGCCACCGGCTTGGGCGATGCCTATCCCACACCGGTGACCGGCCACTCCGAGCTCATGCCCGGGGTGGAAGTCCAGGCGCAGGCGCTGAACGCCTTGCTGCGCGGGCGCACCACGGTGTTCGCGTCCCCGGTTGCTGGCGCCCTGTTCACTTTCGTTCCGGTGGCCGCAGCGCTGGCCGGGTTTGTGCTGCTTGCGCCGCGGCTGGTGCTGATGCTGGTGGCGGCGCTGCTCGCCGCGGCGCTCGCGGCGTCGGCAGCGCTGCTCGCCTACGCACAAATCTGGTTTCCCCCGGCTGCCGCAGTCCTGATACTCCTCATCGCCTACCCGCTGTGGAGCTGGCGCAGGCTCGAGGCGGTGGTGCGCTTTCTCGGCGAGCAGTTCGAGCAGCTGGAGCGTGAGCCGGCTATCGTTCCGGGAGCGGCCGCGCCGCTGGCAACGCGCTTCTCCGACGTGCTCGGGCGCCAGCTCGCCGCGGTGCGCAACGCCGCCGACCGTTTGCGCGAAGCGCGGCGCTTCATCGCCGACAGCCTGGACAGCCTGCCCGTCGCGACCCTGGTCGCCGGCCCCGACGAGCGCGTGCTGATCGCCAACCGGCCAGCCGCGAGCCTGTTCGGCGCGCAAGGCCACGAGGCATTGCGCGGACAGGCGCTGCAGGCCATGTTCCTGCGGCTTGCGCCGGAGCGGACAACGCTGTGGGAGGACGCGCGCCGCGCGCTGCGCGACCAGGGCAGAGCCGAAATCGAGTTCAAGGACGCGCAGGGCCGCAGCCTGCGGCTGCACGGCGCGCCTACGCTCAACGGCGATGGGCACACCGTCGGTCTGATCGTGACCCTGGTGGACTTGTCGGCGATCTACGCGGCGCAGCGCCGGCGCGACGAGACGCTCGCCTTCCTCAGCCACGACATACGCGCGCCGCAGGCATCGATCCTCGCCACGGCCGAGCTGCACGGCCTCGATCCGCAGACCTTTCCGGCCGCGAAGGCGCTCGCGCAAATCGAGGGCTACGCGCGCTCGACCATTCAAATGGCGGATCAGTTCGTGCAGCTATCGCGCGTTGAAACGCAGACCTTGCAACTGGCCGGCTGCGACCTGGGCGAGATCGCGCGCGAAGCGGCGGACGCGGTGCGCGCGCAGGCTGCGGCGAAAGCCATCCGGATCGATTTTGCCTCGACTGACGCAGCGCCTGTGCACGCCGACCGCGCGCTGCTGGTGCGCGCGATCGTGAATCTCGCCAGCAATGCGGTAAAGTACAGCCCGCGCAATACGACGATGCTGGTGTCGGTTTCCGCAGCAGCCAAAATGGCTCGCTGCAGCGTGCGCGACCAGGGATACGGCATCAGCGAGAAGGACCAGAAGCGCCTGTTCGAGCGCTTCGCGCGTTTCTCCATGGTTGGCCAGCCACGTGAAGAAGGCATCGGACTCGGGCTCGCATTTGTGAAGACCGTGGTCGAACGCCACGACGGGCGCATGCGCGTGGCGAGCACACCCGGCGCCGGGTCGGAATTCGGATTCGAGCTGCCGCTGGCGCAGCGAAACCAACGATGACGCAAATCGGAGATCACAAATGAGGTCAATTATCGACCTGCTCAAGTTCGCGCTGCGCTGCACATTGATCCTGACGCTCTCCGGGCTTGCGCCCGCGAGCAGGGCGGCGCCGGATACGGGCAGCGCCGATTTCGAAGTGACCATAGTACAGGGCGACACGCTCAGCGGCTTGGGCAGGCGCTGGCTTGCCGATCCGACGCGCTGGCCGGAGTTGCAGCGGCACAACAAGCTCCAGAATCCCAACCGTCTGGTACCGGGCAGCACGCTGGCGATTCCTGTGTCCTTGTTGCGCGAAAAACCGGCTGTAGTGCACGTCAGCAGCGTCAGCGGACAGGCGCGCAAGGCGGACGGCACGCCCGTCGCGGCGGGCGAGCGCTTGCGTGAAGGCGCAACGATCACGACCGCGCAGAACGGCTACCTGACCATCCAGTTGGTCGACGGATCGACGCTGCGGCTGCAGTCCAATAGCGAGCTGACGCTGGAGCGTGCCCGACACCTGCCCGGTTCGGACGCCACGCAAACGCGGTTTCAAATGCCCGCGGGCCAGGCCGAAGTCAGGTTCAAGCCCGGCGCGGCGAGGACGTCGCGCTTCGAGATCCGCACCGGCTTCGCCTCGGCCGCCGTGCGCGGCACCGAATTCAGGGTCGGCGCCGATGCGCGCGGCACCCGCACCGAAGTGACCGCAGGCGCGATCGCTTTTGCCGGCCTGCCGCCGAATGCCGGCGCCGCCTCGCCTGAGGACGCGGTGCCGGTCGCAGAAGACTACGGCTCGATCGTCGACGAGAGCCGCAAACCGATAGCCCCGGTGCGCCTGCTCGCAGCGCCCGCGCTGCCGCAGGAACCGGTGTTTCAGCAGGCTCCCGAATTGCGCCTGGACTTCCCGCCGCTGGACGGGGCCGTCGGCTATCGCGCGCGGCTTGCCGCGGATGCCGAATTCCAGCAGATGATAGGCGAAACCGTCCTGTCGCAGCCGCAGGCGGATTTCTCCGGTCTCAAGGCCGGGAGTTACGTCCTCAAAATCAGGGCGATCGACAGATACGGACTGGAAGGCCGCGATGCCATGGTCATCGTCGGCATCCTGCCCGCGCAGGCGACCGGTCTGTCGAAATCGGGTACGCCCCTGCCCCTCAAGGCGCAGTAGGGGCTGCGTCCTCAACACGCCGGAAAGCCGGCGCGACTCAACTGCGTCCGGGCAACACGCCGCCGAGCTGTGACCACGACAATACCTGCTGCACCGCCCGCAGCAGATCGTCGCGGCGCAGCGGCTTGGTGAGGAATCGGGCGGCGCCGGCCTCGGCCGCCGCCATTTCTGAATCCTCGTCGGTTCGCGAAGTAAGCAGGATGGTCGGCACCCTCGCGACACGCGGATCGGTTTTCATCGCGGCGAGAAACGCCAGTCCATCCATATAGGGCATGTTGATGTCGCAGACCAGCAAGTCGGGCGGCGATTCGAGCATCGCCTGGCCGCCCTCGACTGCGTCTTCGAATACGCGCACCTCGTAGCCCGCCTGTTGCAGGTGTATGCGAACCAGGGTGCGTATCGCTTCGTGGTCGTCGAAGACGAAAATGAGGGCTTTTCGGTCGGAGTCGGTCATCGGAAGGTCTTGCACTATTGCTGTGCGGACGGCGACATGTGTCAATTGCGCGTCTCTCTGCATTCAATGCGTAGTATATCCCTGTGCAAAGTGTTTCTCACGCTGCGTTGATCGGGCGCGCAAGGCGCGCATGACCTAGGGCCGCAGGATGAGCTCGCGATAGACAAGTTCGACGAGATGCACTCCTTCGAGCGAATGGACAGGAATGTCCCGCGCTAGCGGCGCACTGTCGTCGGTACTCAAGCTAGACTCTCAGGGTGATTCGCCTGCGTCTGATTACAACGGGGTCATGCCGCAACGATCAGACCGCGATGGGCGAGCTCCTGCGCGAGGCTCATGACATCGCGCTCGATGTCAACGCGCGATACCTCGTACTCGCCCGCCATGGCCTCACATACTTCTTCCAGGGTCCTGCCCTCGCCTAGCAGCTGCCAGATGCGCGCGCCCACCGGATCGAGGCCGAAATAGGTTCCGTTGGCAAGATCCAGCATGACCGTTTCATCGCCCACCTGCCGTGCCAGGACCTGTTCCGGAACGCTTACCTTGTCCGACAGCTTCATGCAGCTCCGTCCGTCTCGTTGATGTGCGCGACTATAGCCTGCCTGACAGACTCCAGCGCATCGAAGCGCCTGGGAAAATCCAGTCTATATGCCATCGGCTGGCCCGCCAGCACTGCCAGACTGTCGAAATGCGAGGCCAGCACAGGCCTTTCTTCGATATCCAGCAGGAACGATTGCTTCACCCACTCGATCAAGGCCTCGGCGGCGGTCAGGCGCTCAAACGCAATTTCCGATGCGCCGGCGTCGCTCAAAAAATACACCCGGCGCAGCAAGCGGGGCATATCACAAAACGCGAGCTCCGGTCCGGCCAGAATACGTGACTTCGAAGAATAGGCCAGCGCCTGCGCGGTTTGCGCTCCGGATGGAATCAGCGCTGCTTCACTATCCTCCCATAGACGGATCGAGGGATGGCCGGGCGACACTAGATAGCCTGCTTCGGAAGCTTCCAGCACCAGTCCGTCATCGGTCAGGAAACGGAATCCGCCCGAGGCGAAACTGGCCGCCAAGGTCGACTTGCCGCTGCCGGATGCGGCCACGAAGGCGACCGCGCCCTCCGCGACTTCCACGGCGCTGGCGTGAAAAACCAGTTTTCCCTGCCTGCTTAGCATCAGCGGCCGCACTTGATTCAGATACAGGTGCAGTGCGGCTGCATCCGCCACATTCGGTGCAGGTATGCACGACACCGACTGGCCATCGGGCGAAACCTGGAAGTCCGCGAGATCGGGAAAGCGCAACAAATAGCCCGCATCGGTGCGAAAAAACTGCGTCCACAAAGTGCCGTCCGGGATAGTCCATTGGTGGAACGGCAGGCCCTGCAACGGCGCTTGTTGCCGCGGGGATAGTAGAACGAAGCCGGACATCACTCTGTATCCTGGCGAAGGACGCGCAACACAAAATCCGAGATTTCCGCCGCAGACGGAAACAGGTCCGGGTGATCGCGCAAAACCGCCTGCCCTACTTGCCGGGCGGTTCTTTTTCCGTCGCAATAAGCGAGCACGATCCCTCGCGCTCGCGCTCCGCGACTCAATTGCGGGACATGGCCCGGCTTGGCCCGGATCAGCGTTTCCGGCGAAATCGGCATGCCCTGCCAGGTCGAATGGCTGTAGCGCTTTCCGCTGGCGGGAAACTCCACTACCCAGGCGATCAGCTCTTCGGCCGGACGCGCCATGACGGCGGCTTTGACTACGTCTCCCTTCTTGACCGGAACCGCTTGCGCGATGGGCAGCAGCGCCTGAGGCCGCTGGATCGGTCCATGCGCAAGCGGCGAATTCGTCATCCAGACATCCTTTGCCAGCTCGCACTCGAACCAGCCGGCCAGCCCGTTCACTACGCCGCCGCGTTCGATTTGCATTTCCGCGTTCCAGGAATAGAACTCGGGGTTGTCTGCATACAGGTCGATTTCGCCCAACACGGCCGGCGGCCCCAACACCTCGTCCGGAAGAAGATTGACCTTGTGCTTGGTATTTACCGAATAGCTGCGCAACCAGTGAAATTCCGGTGGAATCGATGGAGCCAGCCAGCTGTCGACGATCTCGCCGCATCTGTGCGAGCCTACAGCAGCGATGTGGAGCCGGATTCCAGAGGGAATCAGCGTGCCGCCGGGCCGGAGCAAGCGCCTTCTGGCGTCTTCAATTATCTCGACTACGCCATAGTCGAAACCGAAGTAGCCGACATGGTCGCAGATCACCAGGTCCACGGCCGGTGCCAACTCAAGCTGTTCGGATCTGCCGCGAATGAGGCTTACACGATCGCCACGACCTGCCCGCAGCAGGGACTCGCGCGCAACGTCGATGATGGCACTGGAGTCGATCGCGGTCACATGACCGGCACCGGCATCCAGGCACATCAGGCCAAGGACGCCGGAGCCGCAACCCAGGTCCAGCACTCGGTCGCCGGGTTTGACCGCCCGGGCGATGGCGGATCTGAACTGCTCGAGCCTTACCCGGTCGGCGACGAACTCCAGTTGTTCATCCAGCAGAGAACTCACGCCGTTTCGTTGCAAGCGCCGACGTCACTGCAATGCGAGGTCGATCCCGAGCAGTTCATAGTCAACCATCTTGTAGCCATCGGCGTGCACGGATACCGCCTGCGGCAGGACGGCTTCGACCTCATCGGCCATGACGCCGAACTGTCTGTGGTTTTCATCGGTTTCGCGGTAGCCCGGCTTGTAGTCAAAAAGGTATAGCCCGATTCCGAGCGGATGCTCGCCGACGCGGACTATGTTTTCTTTGGTGTTCCGGTCAGACATCTTATTCCTGCCGGCGGGACCGCCATCGTTGCCGCTGCCCATTCCGCCCCGGGTCAGCGTACTCAAGGAGCCATATAGGCGCAGAACCGGTCGCGCGTAGGCGGCTTTCCCGGGCTTGCACATCTGCTTCCCGTCGGCGTCGATTGCGATCGGCTGGTCTTTCGTTTCAGTTGATTTCATCTGTTTCCTCCAAGCTCGAACTCGGACCTGAGATTTTCACAATTCGATTTTCATGCTAGCACTTTGTCGCATCCAAATACACCCCAGAGAATCCACAAGGGCCAGCCTGCCTGCGGATCGTCCTGGTACGCCCGGAATAGTCGCGCCATCCCGCCGCGGCTAAGCCACTCGGGTCGCTCACGCGGCAGTGTTTCGGTGAGCAATTCCTGCATTTGATCCAGGTGCCGGCGGACCACCAGCGAAAATTCAGCCTTGTCCTTTCGTTGGAGCACAGCTTGCGGCATGAATCCGCGCATGGCCTGAACGTGGATGTACTTGTGCCTGTCGCCGCGCAGCCTCAGTCTTTCCGGCGTCGAAAAAGCAAACTGAACCAATTCGGTCGTCAAAAACGGATAGCGCACTTCGACTCCGGTAGCGGCATAAAATCGATCGGCTTCCTGTATGGCGATGGCGCGATAAACATCGCGCCAGGTCGCGTTCAGTTCCCGCTGCCCGGCGACGCGCACCTGCGGCTCGCTGCCGGGGCGGCGACGCGACCTGATCAATTCCCGCATATGGGGTGAAAGCCAGTAGTGCTCGTCGAATTTCCTGCCCCCCGTCAAGCCGCGATAAATCCGGCGTGATGCGGTCTGGAAAACCAGAGGGGTCAGCGGGTAGAAACCATGGCGCGCCAACAGTTTCAACGCGTGCAGGACACCAAATGCGGAGCGATCGTGTCCAAAGCAGTCGGAAAGTGTTGACCAGTTCCCTTGCATCAATTCTTCTTCATAGTATGCCGGGGACCCCTCCAGCCATTCGTCTCCGCCTGCCCCGCTTAGAATCGCACAGCTACCGCTCGCAGACGCCTGCTGCAGCAAGTGCTGCGCCATGGTTCCATTCGCAAAACCGGGAAAATCACCGCCAGACCCGGCGCGCTCTGCGAACCAACCTAGCGGCAGCATGGACGGAGGAATCTCCTCGATGCGTAGGCCGAGATGCTTCCCCACGGCGCGGGCATAAGCCAGTTCATCGGCCCTGGGGTCGCCGCTGAAGTTCAGCGTATAACCCTGGACGCCGGGTGCAGGAAGCAAGTGCGAGCGCCGCAGATGTTCCGCCAAGCAAAAAATCGCCGAAGAATCCAGACCGCCGCTGACCTCGACGGCCACCGGCCGATGCGAGCGCGACAGCCTCCTCGCGCTGTCGGTCAGCAGCTCACGGTAGCGTTCGATGAATTCCCCGTCCTTCGTGTAGGTCAGGCGCGCCCACAGATCGGGTTCCCAGTATTGGTCCAGGCGCAGCCCGCCGCCATCGACTTCCATGCGGTGCGCCGCGACCAGCCGCATGATGCCCCGCCATAAGGTTTCGTCCCGGGTATGCCACTGCGCTGCCAGAAACTCGGACAGCACGCCCTCGTTGGGCTCGCGCTTTATCCATGGCAACGCGAACAAGGGCTGCAGGTCCGATGCGAAGGAAAAGGTTTTGCCGTCCCAGTGATAGTTGATTGGTTTGATGCCCATGCGGTCGCGCGCGCAAAATGCCCTCTGCCGCCGCGCATCCCAGATCACGAATGCGAAATCGCCGTCGATATGGGGCAGGCAATCCCGCCCCCAGACCTGGTAGGCCTTGAGCACCAGTTCGGCGTCGGAGCGATTGCGCAGCACCGCGCCGCGCGCCAGCAGTTCGCGCCGCAATTCCTCCCAGTTGTCCACACGCCCATCCATTACCAGCACCAGACTGGCGTCTTCACTCGCGAGCGGTTGGGTTTCTTCCAGCGATTCGGGCGTGGTGCGCAGCATGCACTGGCCCAGCGCCACCGGGCCGCTGCGCCAATGCTTGATGCCATCGGGCCCGCGGTAAGCCATGGACGCGGTCATGGCTACGACCGCGCCCGGATCGACCGGCGCGCCGTCAAAACGAATGATGCCGGCGATCCCGCTCATGGCTATGCAAACATCTTGTGCGGGAGCGCTTCATCGAACGGCGCGAACCGCGCGGCCACGTCCTCGGCGTCGTTGATCGGTTTGCCGTCGCATTCGACCCAGGCGTGCGCCTCCAGTCTGCCCTCGTCCAGGCGTACGCCGATACGCAGTTCGCTGGGGACGCCCCGGCGATGCAGCAACCAGCCCAGCAGCAAGGACCGCGTGAGGCAGGTGGAAGGCCAGGGACCATGATCGCCGGCGATGTTCACCAATGCCCCCATCGCCGCAGGTTCTTGCCTGTATCGTGATGGCCGGGCGACTTGAACGGAACGGTTCAGCCACGCATGCAAGCGCGGCAGCCCGAACACGTGCAGGCCGATCCAAAACAGGGGCAATAGCAGCATGCTGCCGAGCAGCAGCTTGCGCTCAGGCCCGGACAACGCGCGAAATTTCGCAATTCTCTTGTTCATTCCACAATTGCAGGCAGGAGGAGCGGTGCGTATCGAATTTCCAGCCCCCTATGATATACACTGGCAAGCCATGGACATAGACAAGAAATCGCGCGCCCGTCTCAAGGGCCAGGAGGCCCGGATACTTTGGTTCACCGGCCTGTCCGCAGCGGGCAAGTCGACCATCGCCAATCTCGTCGATGCGCGCCTGCATGCCCTGGGGAAACACACTTATCTGCTCGACGGCGACAATATCCGGCTCGGACTGAACAAGGACCTCGGTTTCACCGACGCCGACCGCGTGGAAAACATACGCCGGATTGCCGAAGTCGCCGGATTGATGGTCGACGCCGGACTGATTGCGCTCGTCGCATTCATCTCGCCTTTTCGCCGCGAACGCGCGATGGCGCGCAAGCTCGTGGCGCCGGGCGAGTTCGTCGAAATTTTCATCGACACGCCTATCGCCGTGGCCGAGGCCCGCGACCCCAAAGGCCTATACAAAAAGGCGCGGCTGGGCGAACTCAAGGACTTCACCGGCATAGACTCCCCCTACGAACCGCCGCAAGACCCGGAAATCCGCATCGACACGACGGCTACGTCGGCACATGAAGCTGCGGAGCGGATCATCGCCTTCCTGGGCTTTCGTGGCTGAGGCCGGACGCGGTCCGGCCCGCTGCCGGCGGCTTGTCAGAAACGCAACAATGATGTTGCCCGTCCCGACGCCGGCCGGGCGCTGAGACAGGCTATCGCTGCATTCCCGGTTCCGGGGTACATCACCACGGCGCATATCCAGGCCCGATGCTGCCGGCGCAAGCGCAAACCATCGTCAAATGCAGCGCTGGCATACCCGGCTTTCAAAGGCAGACCTGGTGTTCCCTTGCGCAATCCGCGGGCTCGGGCGGGATATCCCTTATTTCGGCCTGGGGAAGCTAGGTAATCGCCGGCATAGCAACGATTCTCGGCATGGAACTCGCATGACAGGATGCAAGCGCATACCAAAGTCATGCAAATGAGCAGCAGGAAATCAAATTCGAATAGCCGGGATGATGATCGCGACGACGATCGGGAAGACGATCGCCGCCAGGATCAGGGCAAGGATCGCGAAAGACATGACGATCACGGCCTGAGCCTGGTCGGAACCAGGCGCGACGACATTCCGGCCAATATCGGCGACGACATCCTGAGCGGCACCCCCCGCGGCGACACCATAGCCGGTCGTGACGGCAATGACAGGATTTTCGGTCTGGGCGGAAACGACAACATAGACGGCGGCAAGGGCAAGGACCTCATCGACGGCGGCGAGGGCAATGACCGGCTCGATGGCAACAAGGGCGATGACGTCCTGATCGGCGGCGAGGGCAACGACTACATAGACGGCGGGCCGCACGGTCTCGATACCGCGATTTACAGCGGGAAATTTGCGGACTACAGCCTCAAGTTCAGCGCGGGGGGCGAAGACGGCGAAGCTTACAAGATCACAGTGGTCGACCTGCGCAAGGGCTCACCCGATGGCAGCGATACTCTGCGCCGCATCGAGATCCTGAAATTCGCGGACGGCGAATTCAGAGACGGCCAGTTCCATCCCGACAGCAGCAACACTGCGGCGACCATCGGGGATCCGACGGTGTCGAATGTCACCGAAGACCAGGGCCTTACGGCAGGCGGCAAGCTGGTAGCGACCGGCACGATTTCAATCGAAGATCCGGACCTGGCTCAGGCTTTCTTCCTGAGGGCAGCAGAGCCGGCGCCGGGCAACCTGGGCACGCTGGTGCTGCAAGCCGACGGCAACTACAGCTACACCGTGGCCAATAGCGCCGTGCAGTACCTGGGTGCGAACGCGAGCAAGGTCGACAGCTTCACGATCGCATCCGCGGACGGAACGACCAGAGTGATCAGTTTCACCATTCATGGTGCGAACGATGCGCCGGTGCTGGCCACGCCCGCATCAATATCCATCGACGACACGCAGGCGAAGGACGCGGTCGCAGCCCTCACTGGAACACTCTTTGCCACCGATGTGGACACCGCGACGCTGCATTACGGGTTGAGCGGTGGGGCAATCTCCTCGGCGCTGGCGGGCTACGACTGGGCCAAGGCAGGTCCGCACGGAACGCTGTATTTGAACAGCACCAGCGGGAACTACAGCTTCGTCCCCGACAGTGCATCGATCGATGCGCTCGCTGCGGGGTCCAATGTCATCGATACATTTGCACTGACGGTCTCCGATGGCGTCGGCGGCGCGGACATCCGGACGCTGAATGTACACCTGCACGGCGCGAACGACGCATCGGTGATTTCCGGCGTTTCAGGTCCGCTTCAGTATGCAGTCGGCCAACCCGACCCCACGGTGGTCGCCCCCGCGCTAAGCCTGGGTGATGTGGACAGCGGCGTGATCACTGCAGCCACGGTAGCGATCACCAGAGGTTACCGCGCAGGCAACGATGCCCTGAGCTATCAGCTGAACGGCAGTCCGATCAGCGTCACTGAAGACAGCGCGCTGGGTGTCTGGACCTTCAGCGGGCAGGCGAGCCTGGCCGAGTACCAGGCGGTCCTGGCCTCGGTCGCCTTCAGCACTACCATCAGCGGCGGGCGCACCATCAGCTTTACGGTTTTCGATGGCAGCGACGGCACTCTTCCCCCCGTCGCCAGCGCAACCGTCGACACTTCGACCATTAGCCTCGAGAGCCTGAGCACAACCGGCTTCAAGATTCCGGGTGAATACGCCTACGACAATTCCGGATTCGCGATGCGCGGCGCCGCAGACGTCAACGGCGACGGCTATGCTGACCTGATCATCGGTGCGCAATTCTCCAGCCTGAACGGACTCTATTCCGGCACGAGCTACGTAGTCTACGGCAAGGGTACGGCGTTTGATCCCGAACTGCCTCTCCGGTCTCTCGATGGCAGCAACGGCATGCGCCTGTTCGGGGTGGCTGAAAATGACTCCTCCGGGTTCTCCGTGTCCGGCGCGGGAGACATGAACGGCGACGGTTTCGGCGATGTGCTCGTCGGGGCGATGTACAGCAATCCGAACGGAACGCATTCCGGTGCCGCCTATGTGGTTTTTGGCACAGGCTTCCAGCCCGATCTCCGGCTCTCCGCACTCGACGGCGCAAACGGGTTCCGCCTCGATGGTGCCGCCGCAAACGATCTGGCAGGGATCTCGGTCGCCGGTGCGGGCGACGTGAACGGTGACGGATATGCCGATGTCCTGGTCGGCTCCTATCACCAGCCTGCGGGCGCGGCTTACCTGGTGTATGGCAAGGCTGCGGGCTTTGCTGCAAACATCCAGCTTTCGGCGCTCGACGGCAGCGACGGGTATCGCATCGATGGCGAGTATGCGCACGACAATGCCGGCCAGCGGGTGAGCGCGGCCGGGGACATCAACGGCGACGGCTATGCCGACTTTATCATCGGCGCCCCCGGCGACTGGCGCACGGCACCACATATCACTGCGAACTACGTGGTATTCGGCAAACCAGCCGATGCCGGAGCAACGCTGAGTCTTTCCAGTCTCAATGGCAGCAACGGTTTCAAGATTCCCGGAATTGCAAGCGCGGACGGAACCGGCTTTGGAATCAGCAGCGCCGGGGACGTCAACGGGGACGGCTTTGGCGACCTGATAGTCGGCGCGTATAACGCGAAGCTTGATGGTGTCGTCACCGGCGAGTCCTATGTGGTGTTCGGCAGGGCCGGCGATTTTTCAGCGGTCCTTGATCTTTCCCTGCTCGATGGAAGCAACGGATTTCGCATAGGCGGGGCGGCCGCAGACTCCGTGACCGGCTATTCGGTCAGCGCGGCGGGGGATTTCAACGGCGACGGCTACGGCGACCTGATCATCGGCGCGCCCGGTGTCTATGCAAGCGAATCATGGTCAGGCGAGAGTTATGTCGTATTCGGGAAAGCCTCGGACTTTCACAATATTAGCCTCGCCAAGCTCGGCGGGAGCGACGGCTTTCGCGTCTCCGGCATCGCCAACGGAGACGCGTCCGGTTATAACGTGAGCGGCGCCGGAGACGTCAATGGCGACGGCTACGACGACATTGCGGTGTCCTCGGCACGCGCGTCGCCGCACAACCAGACCGGGGCCGGCGAAACCTATGTGATTTTCGGCGCGAAACTGGTGGTCGGCGGCGAGACCTATCTGGGCGACCCCGGCGACAATACGCTCACCGGCGCCGTGGACCCGAACACGGGCGCGGGTCTGGACCAGTCATTTATCGGCGGCCAGGGCAAGGACCTCATGGTCGGAAACGGCGGCAAGGATGCCTTTTCGGGTGGCGCGGGCGATGACACCATACACTTGGGTTTGTCCGGCGATTCGACGCTTGATTTCGTCAAGATCAACGGCGGCAGCGGCTTCGATACGCTGGTGCTCGATGGCAGCGGCGCAAGGCTAGATCTCCTCAGCCTCGCCAGTGCGCAAGGCAACCTGGCCGGAAAAATGCAAGGCATGGAGCGCATCGATCTGGGCGGCGGCGACAACACCCTGGTGCTGGACCTGCGCGACGTGCTCAACCTGTCCGATACCAGCAACCAGTTGTTCGTCAAGGGCGCTGCCGGGGACTCGGTAAGTTCGGCGGGGCAGGGATGGCTGCCCGAATTGGATGATTCGGGTAAACAGGTACAGGTACAGGATTCGCTCGACGGCGACCTCACCACCTACGACAGCTACACGCTCAGTGGCGCCGCCTACGTCCAGGGCATGGCCAACCTCCTGATCGACGTGGATCTGCTCGCAGCTGGCAGCACCAGCGTCATAGGCTGAGGCCCAGGCCGGCATCCACCTGGCAGCCGCCGCGCAAGGCAGATCGAACTGCCGCAAGCGGAATCACCCCGGGTGCGAGTTCGCGCATCCGTCGCGCGCAGCGCAATCCGCAGCTGCGGAGCTGATTGCAAACTATTGTTAAATAGCGCCATTTTGTGATGCACTCGACGGTCCATCGCGCGGTTTCCTGAGAAAATGCGCCGGCACTAGGGGGATTTTCCAGTACGAACACCGGCTACAGGATTTTCATGATGGGCAGCGCAGGCGCATGAGCTCGCAAGAATCAGCGGGCTTCCTTTTCGACTTCGACGGCAAAGACCGCGTCGACGGCGGCGGCCGCGTCGGCCCCGCCGATCAGGTATCCCTGCTCGCCGTCCCGTACCCGAGCGCGACGCAAGCGGCTTCTGCTACGGGAGTCGTAACTCCGGAAATCGATGGCATAAGCGCACCCGCGGCCGAGGCCAGGAAAGCCAACGCTGCCGAAGTACAAATCGCGGCGGCCGTAGGCGCAGTCGTAGACGCGATCGGGCCAGCCGCCGAGTTGAGTCCGTCGAAAGACTCGTGGCTTGCCCTCGCCGGAATTAGCGCGCCAGCCGCAAGCGCATTGCCGGCCGGGGCCCAGTCGGCCGACGAGATCCTGTTTATCGACGGCAGCATCAAGGGCTACGAACTATTGATCGCAGGCGCACGGCCGGGCGTCCACGTGATCGTGCTCGACCCCACGCTCGATGGTTTCGAGCAGATCACTGCGGCCCTGGCCGGACGCGAGGACGTGGCGGCTATCCATCTGGTCAGCCACGGCGACCCGGGGCGCGTCGCGCTCGGCAACACCGCAATGACGGTGCAATCGCTGGCGCAGCACGGCGCCCAGCTTGCCGCCTGGTCCGAGAGCCTGTCGCCGGGGGCGGACTTTCTGATCTATGGCTGCGATGTCGGCCAGGCAATACAGGGCGAGACCCTGCTCAACGCGCTCTCGGCCCTCACCGGCGCGGACACCGCGGCTTCTTCGAACCTGACCGGCAGCGGCCCGCTGGGGAGCGACTGGAATCTCGAAGTCAGCCACGGCACGATCACCACCCTCCTCTTTGCCGATCCTGCGGTCCTAGCCGGTTTCACTTCGATCCTGGCCAAGCCGGTGGTGGACCTCAATGGTCCGGCGATACTGAACCTCGCAGACAATTTTTCCACCAATAGCTACACCGGCGGCAGCAGCAACCTCGCCACGATCTGGACTTCGGGCTGGTTTGAATTCGACGGTTCGCCCACGAGGGCGTTCAACCCTGGCGGCTCCACCAACAGCGACAACAGTCCCGTCAGTGGAAACGTGGTCATTCCCAACGTCGCTAGCGGCGGCACGGTAGGCGGCCTCGGCACCGGCCAGGAAATCGCGTTCGTCGGCCATGCCAACCAATACGGCGACTCGATCGAGCGCGAAGTCAACCTCAAGGCCTACACCTCGGCCATATTGAGTTTCAGCTACCGCACGGCCGGCCTCGGCGCGGGCGACGTGATCGAGGTGGATGTTTCGAACAATGCCGGGGCGAGCTTCGTCACGGTGGGCACGCTGGCCAATGTCACCACGAACACCACGGCGACATTCGATATCTCCAGCTATATCTCGGATACGACGACCATCAGGTTCGCCGTCAGTTCGGGCTTTGCCGCGGCAAGCAGCCAGCGCTTCTATTTCGACAATGTCAGCATCACCGCCGACGGCAACAACTACGTCACCAATTATTCGGAGCAGGCGGCGACCCCGGTCAGCGTCACCGGCGGCGCCGCGGTCATTACCGACACCGACACGGGCCAGCTGCTCAGGAGTGCGACGGTCACGCTGGCCAACCTGCAGCCGGGTGATACTTTCGCCGTGGGCGCATTGCCGGCGGGCATAGTGGCGGACACGGGCACCCCCGGCACGGTCATACTCAGCAGCGCGACAGGCGATACGGCAGCGCATTTCATGACTGCGCTGGGCGCGATCACCTTCGCAAACGGTTCGAACATCCCCGACACCACGCTGCGCAGCATCAACATCACGGTCACCGACGCCGGCAACGAGACCAGCCTCAGCTCGACCGCATTCGTCAGGGTGCTGCCCTACGACAACCCTGTCACTGCGGTGGCCCATAGCATTGCGGCATCATCGCTGGGCACCACGGCGGGCATGCTGTTCGACGGCAGCAGCCTGGCGACGCAGAGGACGGTCAGCACGACACTGGACTACGACCAGGACACCGCTGGCCTGAGCGCTGCGCTGTTGACCCAGGCGGCGAAGGGCGCGGCGGTGATCAACCCGGACGGCAGCTACAGCTATACGCCGAACGCGGGGGCCACGGGCGCCGACAGCTTCAGCTATACGCTGATCAGCCAGGCGCAGGTCATAGGCACCAACTACCAGTACTGGAACAACTCCACCATCACCTCGCTCAAGACCGGGTTTCCGACGAGCGCGCCAGACAAATCCAGTTTCATTGTGGGGTACGACGTCGACGGCGTTGCGCTCGACACCGTAGGCGGCACCGCGACGGCCAATACGAGCCTGGACAACTTCGTGGTCCGCTTCACCAACACCCTCACCATCACGACCGGCGGCAGCTACACCTTCACCACCGGTTCGGACGACGGCTCGATGGTATACATCGACACCGCGGGCAACGGGACCTATACCACCGTCGTGGACAACGACGGGCTGCACTCGTATCTGAGCGCGAGCGGTTCGATTACGCTCGCTCCCGGCACCTACACCGTGCGCGTGGATTTCATGGAGCGCGGCGGACAGGAGGATCTGCGGGTCTACTACGCCGGCGCAGACACCGGCGGACTGCTGACCAACTTGAGCGATGTCGGGCAGGTGCTGGCGAATTCGACCACCGTCGGCACGGTGGACGTAGACATCCAGAGCGGCGGGCCGCAACTGGCCCTGGGCACGGACGTGTACGCCCTGGATAATTTTTCCACCCAGGCATATACCAACAATGACGGCACGGTCAGTTTCGCCGGCAACTGGATTGAGCAAATCGATGGCGGAAGTCCGACCAGCGGGGGAATTCGGGTAACTGGCGGGGCGCTACGGGTTTCCGATACTAGCTCCGGTGGCTCGACCCGCAGCATCTGGCGGGATTTCGAGATTTCAGCGCCCGGCAGCAACGCGAGCAAATTCGGCTATCAGTTGTCCTTCGATTACAACACCCCCGGCACCAGCACCCCTGGCGTGCATGTGCAGATTTCCACGGACGGCGGCGCCAACTACACCACCCTGGACACCATCAGCGCGAACGGCTCGACGGGAACGACACACAAGACCTACGATATTTCCAGCTACGCCGGCGGCAACGTGCGCATCCAGTTCCTGCCGGCCAGTCCCAGTTCAACAGAAAGAATCAATTTCGACAATGTCCAGATAGACGCCCATCAGGTCAACTATGCGGCGGGCACTTACATCGAGAACGCTACACCCGGCGTGGCGATCGCATCGACGGGCGCCATTGTCTTCGGCCCAACGGTAACGAATGTCTCCGGCGCGACGGTCACCATCGCCAACGCGCAGGCGGGAGACACGCTCAGCTACGACAATTTCGTCGCCGGCATCAGCGCCGCGCTGAACGGCAACACGCTCACGCTCAGCGGTACTGCAACCCGCGCCGATTACGCAACCGCGCTGCAGCATGTTTTCTTCAGCAGCGGCAGCGAAGATCCCTCGACCGCAGGCAGGACCATCAACGTAGCGGTGACGGACGCAAATACTCTCGTCAGCAACACCGCGACCGCGACCCTGGCGGTGACCGCTGTCAACGATGCGCCGCTGGGTATCGACGGGTCGGTAAGCACGGCGCAAAACGTGAACTTCGTCTTGCGCACCACGGATTTCGCGTATGCCGACGCCGAGGGCAATTCACTGTCGGCGCTCAGGATCGCGACCGTCCCCGCACCCGCGCTCGGAACCCTGGAATATGACACGACGGGCGGGGGAAACTGGACCACCGTCACTGCAAACCAGACCATCACGGCAGCCAATATCGCCGCAGGACGCTTGCGCTACAACCCGGCGACTACGGCTACGGGAAATGCGACGTTTGCGTTCCAGGTACTGGACAACGGCGGCACGGCCAACGGCGGCGTCGATACCGATCCGGTTGCGAACAACTTTACCGTCAATGTCCTGCCGGGCGTCAATTCGAGGCCCATGCTGTCCGGCAATCTCGCGCTGATTTCGAGCCAGGAAGACAGCACGTCTCCGACACCCCAGACCCTGTCCCAGCTTGCCGCCGGCATATTCGCGGATAGCGATCCCGGCGCCTACATGACCGGGCTCGCCATAGTCGGGAACAGCGCCAACGCGGGGACGCAAGGCGCCTGGCAGTACTCGGTAGATGGCGCCACATGGAGCGCCGTCGGCACGGTCGGCAATACCGCCGGCACAGCCCTGGCGCTCTCGGCGTCGACCCTGGTGCGTTTCGTGGCCGTGGCGGACTACAACGGTGTGCCAACGGCGCTCTCGGTGCGCGCGCTCGATGACACCTATGGCGGTAACTTCAGCACCAGCGCCACGCGCGTCTTCGTCGGCACCACGCCGTTTGCAAGCACCGCGATTTCCAGCGCGCAATACTCGCTCGGGACGGCCGTCAGCCCGGTCAACGACGCTCCGCTGCTCACTGCAGCAACGCCCACCCTCGCCACGATCAGCGCGTCGCAGCCTGCGGCGGGTCCGGCCGGACAGTTGATCTCCGCTTTTGTCGGCAGCGGCGCCAACCACAGCGTCGTCACCGATGTCGATGCATCCCCGCTGAAGGGCATAGCAGTGATCGGCGCTGGCGGCGCAGGGGGAAGCTGGCAGTACTCGACCGATGGCGGCACCACCTGGAACGCCGTGGGCGCGGTCAGCGTGAACTCGGGCCTGTTGCTCGATACGGCGAACATGATTCGATTCAACCCGGATGGAAACAGTGCGGGATCCGGGGTACTAAGTTATCGGGCCTGGGACGAGACCTCGGGCTCGGTCGGGGCGAAGCTGGACACCTCCACCTTCGGCGGCAGCTCGGCGTTTTCGATCGCGTCGGATTCCGCGTCGATCACTGTCACCGCGCCTACCGGGCCGATACTATCCGGCGCGAGCGCGCCCCTGAGCTACATCGAGCAGGCCGCGGCAGGCGCGATCGACAGCGCAATCGCGGTGGCCGACGGCAGAAGCGCGAACCTGACCGGCGCCACGGTGAGCATCGCCAATTACGTCAGCGGCCAGGACACGCTCTCGTTTGCGAATCAAAACGGGATCACCGGTAGCTGGAATGCGGGAACCGGCACGCTGACGCTGACGGGCACCACCACATTGGCAAATTACCAGACGGCATTGCGCTCGATTACCTATTCGAACGCGAGCGATGCGCCGGACTCCAACAGCCGCACCGTCAACTACCAGGTCAGCGACGCCACCGGTCCCAGCAATATTCTGTCCACCAGCGTCAATGTCTCGCCGGTGAACGATGCGCCGGCGCTGGGCGGCTCGCCCGCGGTGCTTGCGTACGTCGAAAACCAGGCAGCGACGTCGATAGACAGCAGCCTCACGCTGACCGACGCCGACAGCCCCGCCAACTTCAACGCGGGATTCCTGCAGATTGCCCTGAGCGCAGGCGCGGCGGAGGATCAGTTGTCGATTCTTGCGACCGGAACCGGCCCGACGCAAATTGCCACCAGCGGAGCGAATGTCAGCTATGGCGGGGTGACGATAGGCACCATCAATGCGACCCTGAACGGCGTCAATGGCCAGGGGCTCAGGATCGAGTTGAATTTCAATTCCACGGCGGAGGCAGTGCAGGCACTGGCGCACTCGATCGGCTACGCGAATAGTTCGGACTCCCCGTCGACGGCAACGCGCAGCGTCACGTTCACGCTCGATGACGGCGGCAACCTGGGCTCGGGCGGGGCGCGCTCAGGAGCTAAGCTAACGGACACCATCTCCGTGTCGAGCGTGCCCGAGCAGGCTGCGATCAGCGCCGTCGCCGAGAACGCCGGCGGCGGCATCAACGCCGCCGAAGCCGCCAGCGGCAGCGGGACCGCTGTTACGGTTGCGCTCCCCGCCGACGCAATCGCCGGGGATACGGTCAATGTCATCTGGGGCACCCAGCCGGCGATTGCCTACACTATCCTCGCGGCAGACATCAGCAATGGCTACGCCAACGTCCTGGTGCCCACCGCGACGATCACCGCCGTGCAAGGCGCAATCAACGTCAGCGCAAGCGTCACGCACCTGCCCCAGACCGGCCTGGCCTCCCTGGCATTTCCCGTGACGGTGGATACGGTGGCGCCCGCTGTATCCGCGGTGGCGGTGCAGGATGAAGGCGGGCCGGTCGTCAATTACGCCACCCACGATACATCGCCGGTGTTGAACGGTACAGCGGAGCCGGGCAGCACGGTAAGCGTGTACGACGGTGCAAACCTCCTCGGCACGACCATGGCCGACGGCATCACCGGCGCATGGTCATGGTCGGTCGCGCCTGCTGCGGCATTGACTGCCGGAATACCGCACCGCTTTACGGCGACGGCGACCGATTTGGCGGGAAATTCGACCACCTCCAGCGCGTTCGACCTGGCGATCAATGTCAGCCTTGCGAATTCCGCCTCTAACCTCCTCAAGATCCCGGGCGAGGCGCAGGGAGACAATTCCGGTTTCGCGCTGCGCGGCGCCGGAGACGTCAACGGCGACGGCTATTCGGACATAATCGTCGGGGCGCAGTTCTCCAGTTCCAACGGATCGTATTCCGGTACGAGCTACGTCGTATACGGCAAGGCTACGCCGTTTGATAACTCCGAGTTGCCGCTGTTGTCCTTGAATGGCAGCAATGGCTTTCGACTATTCGGGGTCGCCGCAGATGACTCCTCCGGTTTTTCCGCGGCCGGCGCAGGAGACGTGAACGGCGACGGCTTTGGCGACGTGATCGTCGGGGCGATTTACAGCAGTCCCAATGGAATGCATTCCGGTGCAGCCTACGTGGTATTCGGCAATGCATCCGCGGCCGATTTGCAACTCTCCGCTTTGACCGGCGCCAACGGCTTGCGTCTCGACGGTGCGGCCGCGAACGACATGGCGGGGATCTCGGTCAGCGGCGCGGGCGATGTGAACGGCGACGGCTACGCCGACGTCCTGGTCGGTTCCTACCACCAGCCTGCCGGCGCGGCTTACCTGGTCTACGGCAAGGCCTCGGGCTTTGCACCGAATATAGCGCTTTCGGCCCTCGACGGCTTCAACGGTTTTCGCATCGACGGCGTTAGCGCGCACGACAACGCCGGCCAGCGGGTCGCTGCCGCCGGGGACATCAATGGCGACGGCTATGCCGACTTCATCATCGGCGCCCCCGGCGACTGGCGCGAGGCGGCGCAGGTCACCGCGGACTACGTGGTGTTTGGCAAGCCGGCCGATGGCGCTGCAACGCTGAGTCTTTCCATGCTCGACGGCAGCAACGGCTTCAAGATCTCCGCGCTTGCAAGCGCCAACGGGACGGGCTTTGGCATCGGCAGCGCCGGGGACGTCAACGGCGACGGCTTTGGCGACCTGATCGTCGGCGCGTATAACGCGGGCGGCAGCGGAGAGTCTTACGTGATATTCGGCAAAGCCGGCGGTTTTGCGGCGGCTTTCGATCTAGGCGCGCTTACCGGCACCAACGGCTTTCGCATCAGCGGCGCGACGGCGGATTCCCAGGCGGGCTATTCGGTCGGCGCCGCCGGCGACATCAACGGCGATGGCTACGGCGACCTGATCGTCGGCGCGCCCGGCGTCTACGGCAGCACATCGTGGACCGGCGAGAGCTACGTCATTTATGGCAAGGCGGCGGGATTTTCCGCCAACGTGGATCTTGCCACGCTGGGCGGCGCGGACGGATACCGAGTTTCCGGGGTGACGAACGGCGAGGCTTCGGGATACAACGTGAGCGCCGCCGGAGACGTCAACGGCGACGGTTTCGCCGACATTGCAGTCTCCTCGGCGCGCACCACCCCCAGCTATAACGGCCTGGCTGGCGCCGGCGAGACCTATGTGATCTTCGGCGGAACCGAGGCTCGCGCAGGCGCGTTCCTCGGCGGTTCCGGCGACGACACGCTCACCGGCACCACCGCAGGCGAGAGCTTCGTCGGCGGCCTAGGCAACGACCTCATGCTCGGCAATGGTGGCAAGGACGCCTTTTCGGGCGGCGCGGGCGACGACACCGTGCACCTGGGCGCCTCCGCGCTATCGGCTGTCGACTTTTCCAGGATCGACGGCGGCAGCGGCTACGATACGCTGGTGCTCGAAGGCAGCGCAGTCACAATCGATCTCACCGTCCCCGGCACTGCCGGAAAAATCCATGGCATCGAACGCATCGATCTCACGGGCAGCGGCGACAATACGCTCGCGCTCGATATTCGCGACCTGCTCAACCTGTCCGACACCGGCAATCAGCTGTTCGTCACGGGCAACGCAGGGGATAGCGTGAATTCCGCCGGACCAGGGTGGTCGATGACAGCCAGCAATGTGGTGGACCACGGCATTACTTACGACAGCTACACCGTCAGCGGCCTGACAGCGAACCTGCTGGTCGATCACGCGCTGTTGCTGGCGGGCGGAGTACATCTGGGCTGATACGGTTTCCGGCGCGCCCGAGCCGGCCTGACAGCCAGCCTGCGCCGGGCACAAGCCGGAGATGCGGCCGGCCGCTTGTCGTTGGTCGCGCGGAATCGCCCGATCCCGCCTTAGCTGATTCGCCTGATACGCACTAGAATGGGAACAGCGAAAAAGGACCGCAACTTTGAATTCCCCCGCCCCGGACGCCACCACAGCACCCAAGTTCGAAATCACCACCTCGCGCCAGTTCACCGACTGGATGGCCGAGCAGCGCCTGAGCCTCGCCTACACCACCTATCAGGCGGGCAAGCTGTTCCTGCTCGGACTGAACCCGCAGGGCCGGCTGTCGGTATTCGAGCGCACCTTCAACCGCTGCATGGGTCTCGCCGGCGACGGCCAGACCCTGTGGATGAGCACGCTCTACCAGCTGTGGCGGCTGGAGAATGCGCTCGCGCCGGGGCAGACGGCCGAAGGCTACGACCGCTACTACATTCCGCGCACCGCCTACATCACGGGTGACCTCGACATCCACGACATAGCCATCGGCGCCGATGCCAAGCCGGTGTTCATCGCCACCCTGTTCGGCTGCGTCGCGACGCTGAGCGAGACGCACAGCATCCGCCCCTTGTGGAAACCGCCGTTCATTTCGCGCCTGGCGGCGGAGGATCGCTGCCACCTGAACGGGCTGGCGATGGCGGGGGGCGAGCCGCGCTATGTCAGCGCGGTGAGCCGTACGGACGTCGCCGACGGCTGGCGCGAAAAGCGCCGCGACGGCGGCGTGGTGATCGACGTGCGCACCAGCGAGGTGGTGCTGGGCGGCCTGTCGATGCCGCACTCGCCGCGCCTCGCCGATGGGCAGCTCTATCTCGCCGATTCGGGCAGTGGCCGCTTCGGCCGGGTCGATCCGGCCAAAGGCACATTCGAGGAAATCGCGTTCTGCCCGGGCTATATACGCGGCATGACCCTCCACGGGAACTACGCCGTGCTGGGCCTGTCGCGGCCGCGCCACAACAAGACGTTTTCCGGCCTCGCCCTCGATGACGAACTCAAACGGCGCGAGGTGGAGCCGCGCTGCGGGCTGATGGTGGTCGACCTCAGAAGCGGCGACATCGTGCACTGGCTGCGCCTGGAAGGCATCGTCGAGGAACTGTACGACGTGGTGGTGCTGCCCGGCGTGGCGCGGCCGATGGCCCTGGGCCTGGTGTCGGACGAAATCCGGCGCACAGTGAGCCTCGAAAACGACCTGACTGCGGCCGCGCCAAAGTAGCGCCAGGGAATGGCCATGCATTTACGCGCCTGCCTTTGCTCGGTGCTGACCTGGACCGCGCTCGCGGCGCCGGCCGCGGCAGACACGCTGGCAGACGCCCTGCGACGCGCGGTCGCAAACCTGCCGGAAGTCAGCGCTGCGCGCGCCAACCAGCGCGCAGTCGAGGAAACCGCGGCGCAGGCGCGCGGGCTCTGGTACCCCTCGATCGATGCGAGCCTGGGACAGGGCCGAGAGTCCAGCAACAACCCGAGCACGCGCGTGCTCGGCTCCGACCAGACGCTGACGCGGCGCGAAGCCGAAGTCAACCTGTCGCAACTCGTGTTCGACGGCGGCGCCACCTCGGGTCAGGTACGCCGCTACCAGGCACGCGCCGAGAGCGCGCTCGACCAGGTTGCAAACGCCGCCGAGGGCGCCGGCGCGCGCGTGGCGCAAGCCTACCTGGACGTAATCCGGCTGCGCGAGCTGATCGCCATTGCCATCGACAACGAGAAACGCCACCGGGAAACGCTGACGCAGGTATCGCGGCTCGCCGACGTCGGCCAGGGGCGTCGCGCTGATGCGCAGCAGGCCGAGGCGCGTTACGCGCTCGCGCAGGCCTCGCTCAGCCAGTTGCGCGCGCAGCTCGCGCAGGCGGAGGCCGCGTTTCTGCATCTCACCGGCCAGCCGCCCGGCGCGCTCGCGGACGCGGGCAGCTTCCAGGCCCAGCTTCCGGCCAGCCTTGCGGCCGCGCTGGCGCTGGCGCTGGACGGGCATCCGGCGATACGCGCGGCGCAAAAGGATTTGCTCGCCGCGCAGGCCGATCGCGAATCCCTGCGCAGCCGCTTCGTTTCCCCGCGCCTTGCGCTGGAGGTCGGCGGCTCGTCCAATCATGACATCGACGGCGTACCCGGCGTAAACGCCGACCTCTATGCGATGCTGCGGCTGCGCTACAACCTGTTTCGCGGCGGCATCGACGATTCGCGCGTGCGCGAGGCCGAAGCACGCACCGACGAAGCCATCGCCAGCTACGGCAGGGCGCGCAACGACACCGAACGCGATCTGCGCCAGGCCTGGCAGATACTCGCGCAGGAGCGCATCCGCCTGCCGCAGCTGCAGCGCTACGCGGCGGCCAGCGCGCAGGTGGTGAACTCCTATCGCCGGCAGTTCTCCATCGGCCAGCGCACCCTGCTCGACGTGCTCAACGCCGAGAACGAATTGTTCACCGCCAGGAGCAACGAGTACACCAGTGCGTACTCGGTCACGCTGGGCGAGTTGCGCGTGCTCGCGGCGATGGGCAGGCTGCTCGAAGCGCTGGACGTGGATATCTACGCGACGCCACAGGCCGAGACAGCCGGGCAGGAAGGGCGGATCGCCGCAACCCGGCTGGGTTCGCCGGTTGCGGCCGCGCCGGCGCCCGAAAGCGAAGGCGCGATTGCAGTTGTGCAGGAAGGGAAGGAAACCGCGGTGGCCCTGGACTTGCGCATGAGCACCAGCCTGGGCTCGGTCGAGGCTGGCCGATGAGCGCCGCAACGCCCGCTGCGGCCGCCGAAGCGCTGAGCGATCCCCTGGCGGCCTGCCTCGCGCAGGTGACGCGCCTGCTCGGCCAGCCGATGAG